>NZ_JAAGPK010000023.1:0-76489 GCF_017104685.1 Burkholderia sp. Tr-20355
GCACACGCCGATCTCGGTGCCTTTCTCGGCGGCCAGCTGCTTGAGCCGGATCGCCGCCGACAGCCCGGCGGGGCCGCCGCCGACGATCACGACGTCGTATTCCATCGATTCGCGCGGGCCGTATTGCTCGATGAGGCTTGCGGGGGTCATTGGCGTTCCTCTAACCGTTAGAATGCTTTTATTCGGGAGCGTATTGTCTGCGAAACGAAACGCTTGCCGCAACAACATGCGGCTAGATTAGCACGATCGTTCTATTTTTTGTGCTAGGGTAATGCCGTTCGGGCTGTGCCGCCCGGGCCGGCGAAACGACATCGAAAGGGGATGTGCAAATGGGTCGATCGATCAATCTGGAAGGCAAGGTTGCGCTGGTCACGGGCGCGTCGAGCGGCCTCGGGCAGCGCTTTGCACAGGTGCTGTCGCAGGCCGGCGCGAAGGTCGTGCTCGCGAGCCGCCGGGTCGAGCGCCTGAAGGAGCTGCGCGCGGAGATCGAGGCGGCGGGTGGCGCCGCGCACGTCGTGTCGCTCGACGTGACCGACGTCCAGAGCATCAAGGCCGCGATCGCGCATGCGGAGACGGAGGCCGGCACGATCGACATCCTCGTGAACAATTCGGGTGTCTCGACGATGCAGAAGCTCGTCGACGTCACGCCGGCCGATTTCGAGTTCGTGTTCGATACCAACACGCGCGGCGCATTTTTCGTCGCGCAGGAAGTCGCGAAGCGGATGATCATGCGCGCCAACGGCAGCGGCAATGGCAAGCCGCCGTGCCGGATCATCAACATCGCATCGGTGGCCGGGCTGCGCGTGTTCCCGCAGATCGGGCTCTACGCGATGAGCAAGGCCGCGGTCGTGCAGATGACGCGCGCGATGGCGCTCGAGTGGGGGCGCCACGGAATCAACGTCAACGCGATCTGTCCGGGCTATATCGATACCGAAATCAATCATTACCTGTGGGAAACCGAGCAGGGCCAGAAGCTGCAGTCGATGCTGCCGCGCCGGCGCGTCGGCAAGCCTCAGGATCTCGACGGGCTGTTGTTGCTGCTCGCGGCCGACGAGTCGCAGTTCATCAACGGCTCGATTATCTCCGCCGACGACGGCTTCGGCCTCGCCTGAGCGGATGACACCCGGCAACGAAGAAGACTGCAATGAGCGCAACAAGCGATTACTCCCCCGTATTTGAGATGTCGATGCCGATCCGCTGGGGCGACATGGACGCGTTCGGCCATGTGAACAACACGGTCTATTTCCGCTACATGGAGCAGGCGCGGATCTCGTGGTTCGAGGAACTCGGCATTGCCGGCGGCAACGGCGAAGGGCAGGGGCCCGTCATCGTCACGGCGTCGATGGAATTCCTCAAGCAGCTGCACTATCCGGGTGACGTGATCGCGAGGATGTCGGCCGCGAAACCCGGCCGGAGCAGCTTCGACACCGGCTTCGAGCTCACGCGCGCGGACGATCCGCAGCACGTCTATGCACGCGGCAAGGCGCGCTGCGTGTGGGTCGACTATGCGCTCGGCAAGTCGGTGGAACTGCCGCCACTGCTGCGCGACACGATCGAGCGCGCACTCGCGACGAAAATCGACTGAGCGGCGAGTCCGGCGCCGCGCGCCGGCGAGCCGCCATGCCCGTCGTTACCCGAATCGGCCGCCCTGCGCGGCCGATCGTCGTTCGGGCGCCGCCACGCGACAAGCGTTCACTGCCCGAGCAGGCGCTGCACCAGCTCCGGCGTGTTGTTCGTGCCGTATTTGCGCATCAGCCGTGCGCGGTAGATGTCGACCGTGCGCGAACTGATGTCGAGCACGCGCCCGATCTGCTTGCTGGTCTTGCCGGTCGCGAGCTGCGCGGCGATCTCGCGCTCGCGCGGGGTCAGCTCGACGGCGACGCGGCGCGTCGCGCTCAGATCCTCGAAGGTCCAGACGCCGGCCGCGAGCGGCGCGGTGCGGTCGAGCGCGCGGCCCGTCACGTGGCACCAGAACAGCTCGCCGTCCGCGCGCTTCATGATTCTGTCATCCGAGTAGATGCCGTTCGCGGCCATCACGCGCGCGATTCGCTCGCCGATGCGCTGGAATTCGTCCGTCGACGGATAGAGCACCTCGTACGATTTTCCGATGAGATCGGCCCGCGCGCAGCGGAAGATTGACGCAAGCGCATCGTTGCAATCCTCGATCACGCGGTCGCGCGACAGCACGAGGCCGAGCGGCGCGAGGTGGAAGGCAGTCTGGTAATCGAGAGCGGGCATGGCGCAGGCAAGCGGAGGCAAACGCTTATGTATTTTTGCGTATTGTGCCGCATCCGCGCCGCATCGTACCCTTTCAGGCATCTCGCGGCGGCTTGCCGCGACATAAAAACAGCGCGCTTCGACGCAGGCAGGGCCGCGCATGCATAGAATGATGCGGCGGGCTTGCGGCCCAGGTGGGCGCGTGAACCGGTTTTGCTGGTTTCCATAGAGGAAGGGACAACTGATGAACAAAGTCTATCCAAGCGCGGCTGCCGCGCTGGAAGGGATCGTCCGCGACGGACAGACCTTCGCGGTGGGCGGCTTCGGCCTGTGCGGGATTCCGGAGGCGCTGATCGCGGCGTTGCGCGATTCGGCGGTCAAGGGCATCACCTGCATCAGCAACAACGCGGGCGTCGACGGTTTCGGCCTCGGCCTGCTGCTGGAAACGCGCCAGATCAAGAAGATGATCTCGTCGTACGTCGGCGAGAACAAGGAGTTCGAGCGTCAGTACCTGGCCGGCGAACTCGAACTCGAATTCACGCCGCAAGGCACGCTCGCCGAGAAGCTGCGCGCGGGCGGCGCGGGCATTCCCGCCTTCTTCACGAATACCGGCTACGGCACCGTGATCGCGGAAGGCAAGGAAACGCGCCAGTTCGGCGATCGCCACTACGTGCTCGAGCCGTCGCTGACGGCCGACGTCGCGCTCGTGAAGGCGTGGAAGGCCGACAAGTCCGGCAACCTGATCTACCGCCGCACGGCGCGCAACTTCAATCCGATGTGCGCGATGGCCGGCAAGATCACCGTGGCGGAGGTCGAAGAGATCGTCGAAAACGGCGAACTCGATCCGGACCATATCCACACGCCCGGGATTTTCGTGCAGCGCATCGTGCTGAACGCGACGCCGGAAAAACGCATCGAACAACGCGTCGTACGCGCGAAAGGAGACTGACATGGCCTGGAATCGTGACCAGATGGCCGCGCGCGCGGCGAAGGAACTGCAGGACGGCTTCTACGTGAACCTCGGCATCGGCCTGCCGACGCTCGTCGCGAACCACGTGCCGGAAGGCGTCGAGGTGTGGCTGCAGTCGGAAAACGGCCTGCTCGGCATCGGCCCGTCGCCGACCGAGGACGAAGTCGACGCCGATCTCATCAACGCCGGCAAGCAGACCGTCACGACGCTGCCGGGCTCGTCGATCTTCTCGTCGGCCGACTCGTTCGCGATGATCCGCGGCGGCCACATCAATCTCGCGATCCTCGGCGCGATGCAGGTCAGCAAGCAGGGCGACCTCGCGAACTGGATGATCCCCGGCAAGATGATCAAGGGGATGGGCGGCGCGATGGACCTCGTCGCGGGGGTGGGGCGTGTCGTCGTGCTGATGGAGCATGTCGCGAAGGGCGACCAGCACAAGATTCTCGAAGAATGCAACCTGCCGCTGACGGGTGTCGGCGTGGTCGACCTGATCATCACCGATCTGGGCGTGATCGAGGTGACGCCGTCCGGCCTGAAGGTTCTCGAACTCGCCGACGGCGTGAGCGCGGACGAGATCCAGGCGAAGACGGGCGCACCGCTCGACGTCAGCGCGGTGGCCTGAGCGTCGCCTCGTTGCGTCGTCCCCGACGCCCCGCGTTCTCAACGGAACGCGGGGCGTTTTGTCGTGCGCGCTTGCGTCACGCGATGGTGCCGCCGCCGTCGATCAGCACCGTCGAGCCGGTCGCATAAGGCGTCGTCGCCAGATACAGGATGGCATTCGCGACATCCTCCGGCTGGCCGACCCGGCGGGCCGGAAGGCGCTGCGCGGCGCCGGCGTACAGGGCGTCGCGCGCATCGGATGCGAGCTTGTCCCACAGCGGCGTCGCGATCAGGCCGGGCGACACGGTATTCACGCGGACCGGCGCCAGCTCGAGGGCCAGGCCGCGCGCCAGCGCCTCCAGCGCCGCATTGATCGCCCCTTGCAGCACCGACGACGCGCTCGGCCGCGCACTGAGGAAACCCGACACGAACGTCAGCGAACCGCCGGGCGCGATATCGATCGCCCGCGCGACGCGATATGCGCCCCAGAACTTGCTGTCCATCGCAGCCTGCGCGTCGGCCAGCGGCAGTCCGCGAACCGGGCCCGTGGCCGTCCTTGCCGCTGAAATCACGACGTGGTCGAACTGGCCGGCGCGCGCGCAGAAGGCCTCCACGTCCGCGGTATCGGTGATGTCGAGCGTTTCGTATCGCACGTGTGCGCCGGGCCCGGCATCGATCGCGATCCTGCCCGGGTTGCGCGAGGCGATCGTCAGGATCGCGCCGTGTCGCGCGAATGCCGTCGCGGCAGCGGCGCCGATGCCGGAGCTTCCTCCGACGACGAGTACTTTCTTTCCGTGAAGCAGGTCAGTCATGACGATTTTTCCTGGTTGAAAGGGGGGGGGGCGTCCGCTCAGATCGTTTCGGTTTCGCGCAGCGTCGACGGGCCGTGCAGCGCGAAGCGCGCAATGTCGTCCTTGCGCATGAATGCGACACCGGGGTGAGATCGAGCGTAGTGCAGGAAGGCGTCCCATGCGCGGACCATTTGCGGCGTGCCGCTGATCCGGTCATGCGCGCTGATCGACATCAGTCTGCGCCGCTGTCCGGCCTCCGCGTACAACTGGTCGAAATCGAGCTTGATCTGCTCGAGGAACATCGTCGGCGAGTAGTTGCGGCCTTCGATCAGCAGGATGTCGTTGTTGCGCAGCGTGTACGGGACCACCACGAAATCGCGACCGTCGACGCTTTCGATGAAAGGCTCGTCCCGGCTGACGTCGTCGATGTGATACGTGTAGCCGAGTTCCTGCAGCAACGACAGCGTATGGGGGCCGCGCCGCAGCCAGTTGCAGTTGTAGCCGATCGGGCGCTGACCGGTCACCGCTTCGACCATGTCGCGGGCTTCGGTCAGGAAGCGGCGCTCGTCGTCGCGGCTCATCGCGAATTGCGCACGCCAGGTCGGCCCGTGGGCGGCGGCTTCGTGGCCGCGCGCCACGATTTCGCGCGCCAGTTCGGGGTGCCGACGCGCGGCTTCCCCGATCATGTGCGACGTGACTTTCACGCCATGCCGGTCCCACAGGTCGAGCAGGCGAGGAATGCCTTCCCGGTAGCCATAGGCGAACCAGGTGGCCGACGCGAGATCGACCGGCACGGACGGCGGAAACGCGACGGCGGGAAAGGGGCTGTCCGCCCCGCTGGGCGGCTGGCCGCCCGCCTCGAACTGCATCGAGATCGAGATGACCAGGCGCGCGCCGTCCGGCCAGAACGGCGCGGCGTCCGGCGTGGGGCGCGCCGGAATCGGGGCGGCCGTTGCCGGCCGGGACGCGCCGGCCATCACCGCGGCGCCGGCCGCGAGCCCGGCGCCGGTCTGGGCCAGAAATCTGCGGCGCGGCAGGTGCGTCGCATGAGGGTCGTGATCGTGAGTCATTGCGTTCCTCCGTCAAGCGACCAGTCCGAGCTGACGCATCAGCGTCAGGTTGTCCTCGATGTGCCAGTTTTCCGCGATCCGGCCGTGGTCGATCCGGTAGATATCGGTCGCGATGAAGTCGATTGCCTGTCCGCGCCCGGCCGTTCCGTTGAACGTGCCGGTGAAATGCCCGCGAAAGTGCAGGTGGACGACGACGCGGTCGCCCGCGACGATCATCTGTTCGATGTCGCAATGCAGATCCGGAATCGCGCCGCGCATCGTGCGCGAGGCCGCGAGCGGTCCCGGAATGCCCTGTTCCCGGCCGGGCGGCAGCGTCCGGTCGGTGAAGTCGGCGGCGAGCGCGGTGCGGGCGAGATCGGCGTCGCCGGTATCCCAGAAGGTGCCGTAGCGGCGCGCGGCCAGTATCTGCGCCCGGGCCTGCGCAGCCGGCACGCCCTCGGCCACGGTCAGGCTGCGCGGCGCGACGAGGTCTGCCGCACGGGACGCGGCGGGCAACAGTGCCACGACGCAAGCGGCCGCGGCGAGTACCGGCGCGACGGGGCGGGTGATCGAACGAAGGCGGATCGACATGGTTTCGGAGGTCCTGTGAATGGCGTCGTGCGACGACGCGGAACAGGTATGGTAGGTTTCCGTTTTGGATGCAAATACGGGCGAACGGCGAATGGATTATTCGAAAAAAGGAAAGACTGGGATGCGGCGGGCGACCGGATGCTGATCGACGATCTTCCTGCGCTCGATACTTTCGCGAGGATCGTGTCGGCCGGCAGCCTGTCGGCGGCCGCGCGCGAACTCGATTTGTCGTTGTCCGTCGTCAGCAAGCGGCTTGCGCAGCTCGAGTCGCAGCTTGGCGTGCGCTTGCTGCACCGGACGACCCGGCAGCAAACGCTGACCGACGAAGGCGCGCAGTTTCACGCCCAGGTCCTGCGCATCCTGGCCGAAGTCGATCGCGCCGAAACGCTGATGCGCGATCGTCGCGGCACGGTCAGCGGCGTGCTGCGCGTGACGGCGCCCGGCGAGCTCGGCCGTCTGCGGATCGCGCCCGTCGTGGCGGCGTTTCAGCAGCGGCATCCGCAACTGACCGTGCAGTTGCTGCTGACCGACACGGTCGTCGACCTGCTCGCCCATGACATCGACGTCGCCGTGCGGATCGGCAATCTCGCCGATTCGACGATGATCGCGCGCGAGCTGGCGCCGAATCATCGCGTGCTGTGCGCGTCGCCGGGCTATCTCGCGGCGCACGGGGCGCCGGCCCATCCGGCCGAGCTGCGCGAACATCGATGCATCGTGATGGGCGACCAGCCGCGTGCCGAATGGCGGTTCGACGGCGCCCAGGGCGGGGTCGCCGTCGAGGTGGCGGCCGCGCTGCTGACGAACGACGGCGGTGCGGCGCGTACGCTGGCGCTGGAAGGCGCGGGTATTGCGCTGAAGTCGATCTGGGACGTCGGCGCCGATCTCGATGCCGGCCGGCTCGTGCGCGTGCTGCCGGCTTTCGCGGCGTCCGCGGCGCCGCTGCATGCGGTCTATCCCGGCGGCCGCCACGTGCCGCTGCGCGTGCGCACCTTCGTCGAGTTCCTGCGCGAGCAGTTGCGCGCGGCGTGGCGCCGAGCCGATTGAGCCTCCGTCCCGTGCGGTGCGCCGCGGGCGCGGCGCCCGTTGTTCGGAAGCGGTTTACAATCGTTCGCATCGGGCGTCGCAAGCGTTGCCCCGCGCGTCGCCCCCGTTCGACAGGATGCCAACGATGCCAACGACCCCAGCGAATCCTCCGGTTCCCCGCCAGCGGCGCGTGCAGTGTGCGAGTGCCGCCGGCCTTCACCACGTCGCCTATACCGAGTGGGGCGATCCCGCCAATCCGCGCGTGCTCGTCTGCGTGCACGGCCTGACGCGTTCCGGGCGCGATTTCGACCGGCTCGCCGCCGCGCTGTCCGATACGTATCGCGTCGTCTGCCCCGACATCGTCGGGCGCGGCCGGTCGGACCGTCTGGCCGACCCGCGGCTCTATGCGATTCCGCAGTACGTGGCCGACATGGTGACGCTGATCGCGCGGCTCGACGTCGAATCGGTCGACTGGTTCGGCACGTCGATGGGCGGCCTGATCGGCATGGCGCTTGCGGGGCTGCCCGGTTCGCCGTTGCGCCGGATGATCGTCAACGACGTCGGGCCGCGCATCGAGCCCGATTCGCTGACACGCATCGGCGAATACCTCGGCGTGCAGCCGCGCTTCGACACCGAGCAGGAGGGGATCGACTACCTGACGTCGCTGTCGCTGCCGTTCGGCGCGCTGAGTGCCGACGAGTGGCGCGAGATCAACGGGCCGCTGCTGCGCGAGCTGCCCGAAGGCGGCTGGACGATGCGCTACGATCCGCGCATCGCCGAGCCGTTCAAGGCGACGACGCCCGAACTGGCCGCGCTCGGCGAGGCCGCGCTGTGGCGTGCGATCGAGACGACGGACGCATCGCTGCTCGTCGTGCGCGGCGAGACCTCCGACCTGCTGTCGCGCGAGACGGTGGCCGACATGGTGCGTCGCGGCCGACATGTGACGCACGTCGAGATTCCGGGGGCGGGCCACGCGCCGGCGTTCGTCAGTGCCGACCAGATTGCACTTACGCGGCGGTTTTTCGTCGAAGGCCGCGCATAAACGCGTCATAATATGCGGTTCGGCGGCACGTGGGCCGTGCCGCCGTCCGATTCTCCCTTCACTCACGACCGGAACATTCCATGGCAGTCATTCGTCACCACGTCGGGGCCCGTCTCTCCGAAACCGCGATCCACAACGGTACCGTGTATCTGGCCGGCCAGATCGCCGAAGACACCACGCAGGACATCAGGGGCCAGACGCGCGAAGTGCTCGGCCACATCGACCGTCTGCTCGCCGAAGCGAACAGCGACAAGGCGCATCTGCTGTCGGTGCAGATCTACATCTCGGATCTGGCGAACTTCGACGGCATGAATGCGGAGTGGGACGCGTGGGTCGCGCAGGGCAACACGCCGCCGCGCGCCACCGTCGAGGCGAAGCTCGCGGATCCCGCGCTGCTCGTCGAGATCGTGGTCGTTGCCGCGCAGCGGAGCTGAGCTGGGCTGGGCCACACCCGACGATGACCGCATTCCGCCAGGCCGTGCAATGACCGAATCCGTTTCCGCTTCCCCTGTCGCGGCACCGTCGTTCGACGACGTGCTGGCGTTCGTGCGCGAGCGGGCCGGCGACGCGCGCCTGTCGTCGGGCGAACTGCTCGCCGATCACTCGGCCGGCACGGCGGCGATCATGCGCACGCTGAACGTCGATCCGTCCGCGATGCAGGCCGCCGCGCTGTTCGTGCTGACGCCGCACTTGAGCGACCCCGAGCGCGAGCTCACCGAGCGTTTCGGCGAAGAGGTGGCGCGGCTCGTGTCCGACGTGCGCAAGCTGTTGCGGCTCGGCACCGTGAGCCTGCGCGCCGCGCAGAACGCGAAGCCCGACACGGGGCGCGACGCGGCGGAAGAGCGGCGCACGCAGATCGAGGCGCTGCGCAAGATGCTGCTCGCGTTCGCGCAGGACATCCGCGTCGTGCTGATCCGGCTCGCGTCGCGGTTGCAGTCGCTGCGCTATTACGCGGCCGCGAAGATCGAGCCGCCGCCCGACGTCGCGCGCGAGACGCTCGAGATCTATGCGCCGCTCGCGAACCGCCTCGGTATCTGGCAACTGAAGTGGGAGCTCGAGGATCTCGCGTTCCGCTTCGAGGATCCCGTCACCTACAAGCGGATCGCGAAGCTGCTCGACGAGAAGCGCATCGAACGCGAGGCATACGTCACGCAGGCGATCGGGCGGCTGCAGCATGAGCTCGCGGAAGCGAACATCCAGGCCGACGTGAGCGGCCGGCCGAAACATATCTACAGCATCTGGCGCAAGATGCGCGGCAAGGAACTCGATTTCTCCGAGCTGTACGACGTGCGCGCGTTTCGCGTGATCGTGCCGGACATCAAGGATTGCTACGCGGTGCTCGGCATCGTGCATCACCTGTGGCAGCCGGTGCCGAAGGAATTCGACGACTACATCTCGCGACCGAAGCCGAACGGCTACAAGTCGCTGCATACGGTCGTGATCGGCGACGACGGCCGCGCGTTCGAAGTGCAGATCCGCACGCAGGAGATGCACCGCTTCGCCGAGTACGGCGTGGCCGCGCACTGGCGCTACAAGGAGGCCGGCGCGCGCGGTTACGGCGGCCAGTTTTCGGCGAGCGACAAGTACGACGAGAAGATCGCATGGCTGCGCCAGTTGCTGGCGTGGAAGGACGACGTCGAGGACGGCGCCGAGGTGTCGGGCGACCAGGCGTGGGCGCAATTGCGCGAGACGTCGCTCGATGACGACCACATCTACGTGCTGACGCCGCAGGCGCGCGTGATCGCGTTGCCGCAGGGGGCGACGCCGGTCGATTTCGCGTACCACCTGCACAGCGAACTCGGCCATCGCTGCCGCGGCGCGCGCGTGGACGGCGTGATGGTCCCGCTGAACACGTCGCTCGCGAACGGCCAGACGGTCGAGATCGTCGCGGTGAAGGAGGGCGGGCCGTCGCGCGACTGGCTGAACGCGCAGCTCGGCTACCTGAAGAGCCCGCGTGCGCGGCAGAAGGTGCGTGCGTGGTTCAACTCGATCGAGCAGGAGGAAAACGTCGCGCATGGCCGGGCGCTCGTCGAAAAGACGCTGCAGCGCGAAGGCAAGACCTCGGTCAACCTGGACAACCTCGCGGCGAAGCTCGGCTTCAAGTCGCCCGAGGAGCTGTTCTCGGTCGTCGGTAAGGAAGAATTCAGCCTGCGCAATGTCGAGCACGCGCTGTCCGATGCGCCGCCGCCGGAGCCGGCGCCCGAGGCGCCCGCCGATTTCGAGAAGCGCAGCAGCGGCGCGAGCGTCGCGCACGGCGCGTCGACCGGCGTGCTGGTGGTGGGCGTCGATGCGCTGCTGACCCAGCTCGCGCGTTGCTGCCGTCCCGCGCCGCCCGATCCGATCAGCGGGTTCGTCACGCGCGGCAAGGGCATGTCGATCCATCGCACCGACTGCCCGACGTTCCGCCGGATGGTCGAACGCGCGCCGGAGCGCGTGCTGCAGACGACCTGGTCGGCTGACGTGCTCGGCGGGCGCGGCGCGTCCGTCTATCCGGTCGACCTGATGATCGAGGCGAGCGACCGGCAAGGGTTGCTGCGCGACATCTCCGAAGTGTTCGCACGCGAGAAGATCAACGTGGTGGGCGTGAAGACGCAGAGTCGCCGCAATGCGGCATTCATGCAGTTCACGGTCGAGGTGTCGAACTCGGCGCAGGTGCAGCGCGCGTGCACGCTGCTCGGCGAGGTGCAGGGCGTCGTGCGGGCGGGTCGCAAGGCGTGATGTGGGGTTGAAACACGGTTGTTTTGCTGCGACTGCATAAAACACTTGCCAAGCCGGTAGCCGCTCCATATAATCTTAGCTTCTCTAGGCTCGTAGCTCAGCTGGTTAGAGCACCACCTTGACATGGTGGGGGTCGTTGGTTCGAGTCCAATCGAGCCTACCAACGAATTGAGAATGCCTGGTCTCCGGGCGTTCGATGCAGTAAAGAACTCAACGCGAACAAGGCGAATACGGTTATGACACCGCGAACGTTGACCGAAACGACTTCGGAGCGACGCTAGTCGAGGAACGTTTTCGCCCTTTCAGTTTGAGTGAAGTATCGAATGCGGCCCCTCGAAAGCGGGGCCGCATTTTTTTTGTCGCGAAATTTTCACGCGTGATTTCTGATCTCGCGTTCCTGGTCTGCCGCCCACTGTCGGCATCACGGAGATTGCCATGGTTTCGATACGCTTGCCTGACGGCTCAGTTCGACAATACGAGCATCCGGTGACAGTTGCCGAGGTCGCGGCCTCGATCGGTCCCGGTCTTGCGAAGGCTGCGCTTGGCGGCAAGCTCGATGGCGAGCTCGTTGATACGTCCACGGTGATCGACCGCGACGCGTCGCTCGCGATCATCACGGACAAGGATGCCGACGGTCTCGACATCATCCGTCACTCGACCGCGCACTTGCTCGCGTATGCGGTGAAGGATCTGTATCCGGACGCGCAGGTGACGATCGGCCCGGTGATCGACAACGGCTTCTATTACGACTTCTCGTACAACCGGCCGTTCACGCCGGAAGATCTGGAAAAGATCGAAAAGCGCATGCAGGAGCTCGCGAAGAAGGACGAGCCGGTGACGCGCCGCGTCGTGTCGCGCGACGAGGCGGCCGGTTACTTCCGCAGCATCGGCGAGAAGTACAAGGCCGAGATCATCGAGTCGATTCCGCAAAGCGACGAAATCAAGCTGTACTCGCACGGCGGCTTCACCGATCTGTGCCGCGGCCCGCACGTGCCGTCCACCGGCAAGATGAAGGTCTTCAAGCTGATGAAGGTCGCGGGCGCGTACTGGCGCGGCGATTCGAAGAACGAACAGCTGCAGCGCATCTACGGTACGGCCTGGACGAAGAAGGAAGATCAGGACCAGTACCTGCACATGCTCGAGGAAGCGGAAAAGCGCGATCACCGCAAGCTGGGCAAGCAGCTCGACCTGTTCCACATGCAGGAAGAGTCGCCGGGCATGGTGTTCTGGCATCCGAAGGGCTGGGCGCTGTGGCAGCAGGTCGAGCAGTACATGCGCCGCCGCGTGAACGACGCCGGCTATCTCGAGATCAAGACGCCGATGATCATGGACCGCTCGCTGTGGGAGGCGTCGGGCCACTGGCAGAACTACCGCGAGAACATGTTCACGACGGAGTCGGAGAAGCGCGACTACGCTATCAAGCCGATGAACTGCCCGGGCCACGTCCAGGTGTTCAAGCACGGCCTGCGCTCGTACCGCGACCTGCCGCTGCGTTACGCGGAATTCGGTTCGTGCCACCGCAACGAGGCATCGGGCGCGCTGCACGGCCTGATGCGCGTGCGCGGCTTCGTGCAGGACGATGCGCACATCTTCTGTACGGAAGACCAGTTCATTTCGGAATCGATCGCCTTCAACACGCTGGCCATGAGCGTGTACAAGGACTTCGGTTTCGAACACATCGACATCAAGCTGTCGCTGCGTCCCGATCAGCGCGCGGGCACGGACGAGACGTGGGATCGCGCCGAGCAGGGCCTGCGCGACGCGCTGACGGCCTGCGGCCTCACGTGGGAAGAATTGCCGGGCGAAGGCGCGTTCTACGGCCCGAAGATCGAGTACCACATCAAGGACGCGCTTGGCCGTTCGTGGCAGTGCGGCACGCTGCAGCTCGACATGGTGCTGCCGGAGCGCCTCGGCGCCGAGTACGTGGCGGAAGACAACAGCCGCCGCCGGCCGGTGATGCTGCACCGCGCGATCGTCGGGTCGATGGAGCGTTTCCTGGGCATTTTGATCGAGCACCATGCTGGTGCAATGCCGGTTTGGCTCGCGCCGTTCCAGGCAATTGTGCTCAATATTGCCGAAAGTCAGGCCGAATATGCGCAGTCCCTGGCCCAAACGTTGCAAAAACAAGGGGTTAGAGTGGCGGCCGATTTGCGCAACGAGAAGATTAGCTATAAAATACGCGAGCACACGCTGGAAAAGGTGCCTTATCTCCTCGTCGTGGGCGATAAGGAGCGTGATGCGCAAACGGTAGCCGTGCGTGCCCGTGGCGGCGTCGATCTTGGCGTAATGCCGGTCGAAGCCTTCGTTGAGCGTCTGCAGGAAGACCTGCGCTCGTTCAAGTAACCGCCCTGGCAGCGCGGCTCGTTTTTTTAATTTTTAGAGGAAACGTAACATCGCTACTGATAAGTCGTCGCACCGCATCAACGGTGAAATCACTGCGCCGGAAGTGCGTCTGGTCGGGATCGAGAACGAACCGCTCGGTATCGTAAAACTCGCTGATGCTTTCCGTAAATCGGAAGAACTGGATGTTGACCTGGTGGAAATCGCGCCGCAAGCGGTTCCCCCGGTTTGCCGTCTGATGGATTACGGCAAGTTCAAGTACCAGGAATCGAAGAAGCAGCACGAGGCGAAGCTCAAGCAGAAGGTCATCCAGGTCAAGGAAGTCAAGTTCCGCCCGGGTACCGATGACGGTGACTACAACGTCAAGCTCCGCAATCTCGTGCGCTTCCTCGAAGAAGGCGACAAGACGAAGATCACGTTGCGTTTCCGCGGCCGTGAAATGGCTCACCAGGAAATCGGTATGCGGATGCTTGAGCGTCTGCGCACGGATCTCGAGGAAGTCGGTCAGGTCGAGCAGATGCCGAAGATGGAAGGGCGCCAGATGATCATGGTGCTCTCGCCGAAGAAAAAGAAGTAACGGGCCCGCGCGCGTTGCGCGCGAGTTCGGCAGTGGTTCGGCGCGTGGCCCGGTCAGGGCGGCGCGCCAACAATGACGGTGGCTGCGCAAGCGGTCCGCCGTACACAAGTGGACTGGGTTTCGAAGGGCGGGTCAAGGGCGCAAGCCAACCGCACACCCATCGCCATCTAATAAACTGGAGTTGTTCGTCATGCCTAAGATGAAGACCAAGAAGAGCGCTGCAAAGCGCTTCGTGGTGCGTCCGGGCGGTACCGTCAAGCGCGGTCAAGCCTTCAAGCGCCACATCCTGACCAAGAAAACCACGAAGAACAAGCGTCACCTGCGCGGCGCAACGGCAGTTCATGATTCCGATCTGAACTCCGTCCGCGCAATGCTGCCGTTCGCGTAACCCCTCAACTGATACTCTAAGGAGAGAAACATGCCTCGAGTCAAACGTGGGGTAACCGCACGGGCCCGCCACAAGAAGATCATCAACCTGGCCAAGGGTTATCGCGGCCGCCGCAATAACGTCTACCGCATCGCCAAGCAGGCGGTGATGCGCGCTGGTCAGTACGCGTACCGCGATCGCCGCAACAAGAAGCGTGTGTTCCGCGCACTGTGGATCACGCGTATCAACGCGGCAGTTCGTCAGCACGACATGACCTACAGCGTGTTCATCAACGGCCTGAAGAAGGCGTCGATCGAACTCGACCGTAAGGTGCTGGCTGACATGGCGGTGTTCGACAAGGCTGCTTTTGCTGCGATCGTCAAGCAGGTGAAAGCCGCCGTTGCAGCCTAATTGCGAAATTAGCACTGCGTGGTTAGTTGCAGCGATGTTCCGGTAGTTTCGGCCGCTGCAGCGAAAACGGGGCTCTTCCGAGCCCCTTTTTTGTTTGGTGGGGCAGTTTCGCTCGCCAAGACCGAATGACGTTGGAAATGATGGGATCTATGGATCTGGACCAGATTGTCGCCGACGCGCAGCAGTCCTTCGAACAGGCTGCCGACATCACCACGCTCGAAAACGAGAAAGCACGATTTCTCGGCAAGTCGGGTGCGCTGACCGAGTTGCTGAAGGGCCTCGGCAAGCTCGATCCCGAAGCACGCAAGACCGAAGGCGCACGCATCAACGTCGCGAAGCAGCAGGTTGAAGCCGCGCTGACCGCCCGTCGCCAGGCACTGGCCGACGCGCTGCTGAATCAGCGCCTCACTGCCGAAGCGATCGACGTGACGCTGCCCGGCCGCGGCGCCGGTGCCGGCAGCCTGCACCCCGTGATGCGCACGTGGGAGCGGGTCGAACGGATTTTCGGCTCGATCGGTTTCGATGTGGCCGACGGCCCCGAAATCGAGACCGACTGGTACAACTTCACGTCGCTGAACAGCCCGGAGAACCATCCGGCGCGTTCGATGCAGGACACCTTCTACGTCGAAGGCAAGGATGCCGACGGCCGCCAGTTGCTGCTGCGCACGCACACGAGCCCGATGCAGGTGCGTTATGCGCGCATGAACCGTCCGCCGATCAAGGTGATCGCGCCGGGCCGCACGTATCGCGTCGACAGCGATGCGACCCACTCGCCGATGTTCAATCAGGTCGAGGGGCTGTGGATCGACGAAAACATCAGCTTTGCCGACCTCAAGGGCGTCTATACCGACTTCCTGAAAAAATTCTTCGAGCGCGACGACATCCTCGTGCGCTTCCGTCCGTCGTATTTCCCGTTCACGGAACCGTCGGCCGAGATCGACATGATGTTCGAGCAAGGCAAGAACGCCGGCAAGTGGCTCGAGATTTCCGGTTCGGGGCAAGTGCATCCGACCGTGATTCGCAACATGGGCCTCGATCCCGAGCGCTACATCGGCTTCGCGTTCGGCAGCGGCCTCGAGCGCCTGACGATGCTGCGCTACGGCGTCCAGGATCTGCGGCTGTTCTTCGAGAACGACCTGCGTTTCCTGCGCCAGTTCGCATAACGCCGCCCGCCGCGCCGACCTGTGCCCGCGCACGCCCCGACGGACGATCCGACGGGGCCCGGGCGTCGATCTAACCTGTTTCGAACGTAGACATCCATGCAATTCCCTGAATCCTGGTTGAGAACCTTTGTCGACCCGCAGCTGACGACCGACGAACTGTCGCACGCGCTGACGATGGCGGGGCTCGAAGTCGAATCGCTGAGCAAGGCTGCGCCGCCGACGTCGAAGATCGTCGTCGGCCGCGTGCTCGAAGTCGTCAAGCATCCGGATGCGGACAAGCTCAATGTCTGCCAGGTCGACGCCGGCACCGGCGCGACGCTGAACATCGTCTGCGGCGCGCCGAACGTCGCGCCCGGCATCAAGGTGCCGGTTGCATTGGTCGGCGCCGAACTGCCGCCGGCGGAAGAGGGCGGCAAGCCGTTCGCGATCAAGCTGTCGAAGCTGCGCGGCGTGGAGAGTCAGGGGATGCTGTGCTCGGCACGCGAGCTGAAGCTGTCCGAGGACCACACCGGCCTGCTGGTCCTGCCGGAAGATACGCCGGTCGGCCAGGATATCCGCGAGACGCTCAATCTCGACGACACGATCTTCGAAATCAAGCTGACGCCGAACAAGGCCGACTGCCTGTCCGTGTTCGGTATCGCGCGCGAGACGGCCGCGATCACCGGCGCGCCGCTGACGCCGGTCGACATCCGTCCGGTGCGCGTCGAGCTCGACGAAACGCTGCCGGTGCGCATCGCCGCGCCCGATCTGTGCGGCCGCTTCTCGGGTCGCGTGATCCGCGGCGTGAACGCGCGCGCGAAGACGCCGCAATGGATGGTCGAGCGTCTCGAGCGCTCGGGCCAGCGCAGCGTGTCCGCGCTCGTCGACATCTCGAACTACGTGATGTTCGAACTCGGCCGCCCGTCGCACGTGTTCGATCTCGACAAGATCCACGGCGGCATCGAGGTGCGCTGGGGCAAGCGCGGCGAATCGCTGAAGCTGCTCAACGGCAATACCGTCGAACTCGACGAAACGGTCGGTGTGATTTCGGATGCCGCCCAGGTCGAAAGCCTGGCCGGCATCATGGGCGGCGACAGCACGGCCGTCACGCTCGACACGACCAACATCTATCTCGAAGCCGCGTTCTGGTGGCCGGACAGCATCCGCGGCCGTGCGCGCAAGTACAACTTCTCGACCGATGCGGCGCATCGCTTCGAGCGCGGCGTCGATTACGCGACGACCGTCGAGCACGTCGAGCGCATCACGCAGCTGATTCTCGAGATCTGCGGCGGCAAGGCGGGCCCGGTCGACGATCAGTCGGTGAACCTGCCGCAGCGCGCACCGGTGAAGATGCGCGTGTCGCGTGCGAACCGCATCATCGGCGTGAAGATCGGCGCCGACGAGATCGCCAGCATCTTCACGCGCCTCGGCCTGTCGTTCGAGCGTGAAGACGACGCGTTCCTCGTCACGCCGCCGTCGCACCGCTTCGACATCGAGATCGAGGAAGACCTGATCGAGGAAGTGGCGCGCATCTACGGTTTCGAAAAGATTCCGGCGCGCCCGCCGGTCGCGACGAGCGAAATGCGCGCGACCAACGAGACGCGGCGCTCGATCCACGACATCCGTCACGCGCTCGCTGCGCGCGACTACGCGGAAACCGTCAACTTCAGCTTCGTCGATGCGGAGTGGGAGCACGATTTCGCCGGCAACGACAACCCGATCAAGCTGCTGAACCCGATCGCGAGCCAGCTTTCGGTGATGCGCACGACGCTGTTCGGCAGCCTGGTCGCCGTGCTGCGCCACAACCTCAACCGTCGCGCCGATCGCGTGCGCGTGTTCGAGTCGGGCCGCGTGTTCCTCGCCGATCCGTCGGTGAAGGCCGGCGAACTGGCGGTCGAGGGCCATGCGCAGCCGAAGCGTGTCGGCGCGCTGGCATACGGTCCGGCTGTCGACGAGCAGTGGGGCGTCGCCACCCGCGCGGTCGATTTCTTCGACGTGAAGGGCGATCTCGAGGCGCTGCTGGCGCCGTCGGCCGGGCGCTTCGTGAAGGCCGAGCATCCGGCCCTCCACCCGGGCCGCAGCGCGCGCATCGAAGTCGATGGCCGTGCGGTCGGCTGGATCGGCGAGCTGCACCCGCGCCTGATGCAGAAGTACGAGTTGCCGCACGCGCCGGTGATGTTCGAGATCGACGCGGACGCGCTGATTGCGCGTGCGCTGCCGGCGCCGACCGAGGTGTCGAAATTCCCGCCGGTACGACGCGATATCGCCGTTGTCGTCGATCAGGCGGTCGAGGTTCAGGCACTTTTCGACGAAATGAAGAAGGCACTTGCCGAAGAGGCCTGCCGATTCGTTCAGAAGGTTGTACTCTTCGACGAATTTCGTGCAAAATCAAATACTTCCGGTGGCCTTGCCGCGCACGAGAAGAGCCTTGCCTTCCGCGTGACGCTGCAGGACGCGGCTGGCACGCTACAGGACGAGGTCGTCGACCAGGCGATCCAGACGCTGGTCGAGCGGATGGCTCGCGCCGGTGCGCGCCTGCGCGGCTAAGGAGAGGGCCCGCCCGTTCGCGGGCGGCTCTTTTCCATCGTAAGTTTTGATTCAACGCGCTGTATGGCAGATATGAACGACATGACCTCGAGTGAATTCGAAGCCCTCCTGACGGCGCAACGCAGCGCCATGAACCGCGACGCCTCGGCGCCGGCGTCCCCCGAGACGCCCACGCTGACGAAGGCGGAGCTGGCGGAGCTGCTGTTCGACAGCGTCGGGCTGAACAAGCGTGAAGCGAAGGACATGGTCGAGGCGTTTTTCGAGGTGATCCGCGACGCGCTCGAAAACGGCGAAAGCGTCAAGCTGTCGGGATTCGGCAATTTCCAGTTGCGCGACAAGCCGCAGCGTCCGGGCCGCAATCCGAAGACGGGCGAGGCGATTCCGATCGCGGCGCGCCGGGTGGTAACCTTCCACGCGAGCCAGAAGCTGAAGGCGCTGGTCGAAAACGGCGCGGAGTAAGCGCCGCACGCAGCAGTCTCCGCGCGGCCGCCGCGCACCCTTACCGACGGTTAACCGACGATGACCACCACGGTTGAGAAAGTCGTTTTGCCTCCAATTCCCGCGAAGCGCTACTTCACGATCGGTGAAGTCAGCGAACTGTGCGGGGTCAAGCCGCATGTGCTGCGTTATTGGGAACAGGAATTCACCCAGCTGCGGCCGGTGAAGCGGCGCGGCAATCGTCGGTATTACCAGCATCACGAAGTGCTGCTGATCCGGCGGATTCGCGAGTTGCTGTACGAGCAGGGATTCACGATCAACGGTGCGCGCAACCGGCTCGATTCGCCGGGTAGCCCGCGGGGCGCGGCGGAACCGGTCGAACCCGAGCTGCAGGCCGCCGATGCGCGCGCATCGGGCAAGCCGGGCGTAACGGTCGACGTCATCGCGCTGCGGCAGGCGCTGCTCGACGTGATCGACGGACTGAAGCACGACTGAGCGCGACGCGCGAACGAGATCGAGCGAAAAGCCCGGTTGGCGATACGCCAACCGGGCTTTTTTCATCGGTGCCGCATACGCGCATCAGCGCGACGCGAGCGGATTCTTCCGGCCCATGTCGACGACCAGCGTACCGTCCGGCAGCATCCGCACCGAGCCCTGCGCGACCTGGCTGCGATAACCGTACAGGTCGAAGCGCATCGGGCCAGCCTCGGCCGAATTGCGGATCAACGCGCGTACGTTCAGTTCGAGCACGTTGAACATCTTCATGTCGCCGCCTTCCATCCACATGTAGCTCGGCGCATCGATCTGCGGCCGCTTCGGCGCCGGAGCGCCGGCCGCGCGCCGGAACGTGAGCCGCAGCCCGTCGCGTTCGACCGTGGCTTGCCCGAGCTTGCCGTTCAGCACCGGCGGCGGGAACACGGTGTACTGGTCGAGCACGAGTGTGTCGCCGCGCAGCGCCGCGCCGCGCCGCTGCAGCGGCGTCAGCGACGCAAGCTCGATGCCGAGCGAGCGCAGGAGCTTCGCCTGCGGAATGCCGAGCACCGACACCTGCGTCGGCCTGAACGCGAGGTGCCGGTCGTCGAGCACCGTCAGCGAGCCTTTCATGTCGGTCGGCAGCCAGACGCCCGGCACGTGGTTCCACAGCTTGATGCCGCCCTGGACGCGCAGGTCCTGGCCGTCCGCGCTCAATTGCAGGTCGTTCAGCGAACGCGGCGAGTAGTCGAGCAGGTAGTTGTTGAACAGCGCCGACATCGCCTTCCACGACTCGACGACCGTGCCGCCGAGAATGCGGATGTCGTACTGGTTCGGATCGTCGAGATCGACGGGCTCGCCGGGGCGCTTCGACACGAGTTCGACGTCGAGATCCTCGACATGGAAGCCGATGTCGCCGGACAGGTTGAAGTCGACGTTGCGCAGATGGATCGTCGGGTTGCGGTTCGACACGTGCCGTTCGTTGAATGGCGTGGTCGACGTGCGCCGCATCGCGACCTTCTGCATGCCCGGGCGCGCCGCGTCCGCGGCGAGCGCATAGGCTTCCCAGTGCTGGCGCACGTCGCGCAGCGCAGTCTGCTGCGCGGCAAGGAAACTGTCGTTCAGGCGCGCGGTCGCGTTGCCGAGCAGCGCGCCGCTGGCCGGGCCCGTGTACGAAGGCATCCGGATCGCCATCGCACCGCTTTCGTCGAAATTGAAATAGCCGGCCGACACCTGGTCGCGATAGTGATACAGGTCGAACACGAACGTCTGGTCGCGCTTCGACGGATCGACCGGGCCGATCAGGATGTCCGCGTTCATCGGCATCGAGCGCATGAACTTCACGTCGCCGCCGCGGATGTACATCGCCTGTTGCGGCGCATTCGCGGGCATTGCGAAGCCGGCATGCGTGCCGTCGTCGAGCGTCAGGTCGAGGCCGGCCGGCGTCACGCGCAATGCGGTGAGGGTGATCTTCAGGCGCGGCGGCGGCATCAGCTTGTCGACCGCCATCACGAGATCGTCGCCGGCAAGCTGCGCGATCGGCGTCTGGACCTTCAGCAGGTCGGCCATTTTCACGTTGGCCGCGCGCATGACCGGTTGCGCGTTGATCCCCGACACGCGCACGCCGGTCGGGTGGAAGACGAGCTGGCTGCCGTCGCGGATCGCGAGCGTGCCGGTCAGCGAGAACGGCACCCAGCCGTCGCGCTGCATCTCGCCTTGCAGATGGATCACGCCGTCGCCGGCCGATACGGCCAGCTTGCGCAGCGGCGCGTTGCGGTAGCCGAAGATGTAGGTGTTGAAGAGGGCGGTCAGCTTGGCGTTGTCGAGCGTGACCGTGCCTTCGTGCACGTCGATCTCGAAGCTCGTCGGATCGTCGAACACGATCGGCGCGCCGGCCTGCGTCGGCACGAGCGTGGCTGACAACTGATGGATGAAGAAGCCGAGGTTGTTGACGATGCGGAAATCGACGTCGCGCAGGAACGTCATCGCGCCGTTCTGGCCCGAGTCGCGCAGCGTGAACGGGCGCGGCTGGGTGAGGCTGATCGATGCGAGCGACGGCACCGTGCGCGCGATCTGCTGCTCGTGCGCGAGGCGTTCGGCTTTGGTGCGTTCGATCTTCGTTGCCGCGATCGACGTGTTGCTGTCGCGCTGCGCGGCCGATTCCGCGCAGCCGGCGCACAGCAGGGCGAGCGCCAGCGCACCGCAGCCGAACACACGGGCGGGCGTGCGCGACGCCGGGCCGGCCGCGCGTGGCAGGCCGGAAAACCAGTCGAAAATTGCCAAAGGCGAGCGATGGCCGCGCCGGACCGGATTCCGCATCGTCTGTCTCCATGTCTTGTCGTGATCGACGGCGGCGCGCGCCACTGGACGGCGCGAGCGTCGATGCCGTGCAGTGTGTCATAGCGCGCTAGAGCGGCGTTACCAAACAACGGGCGCGCGGGCGCGGGGCGCCGGCGCGCTGCGGGACAATGGATTCGCGGTGGTCGGGCGGCCGGATCAAACGGTCGTTTGGTTTTTGCCGGGCGCCCGTCGGCGTCTTTTTCGCGACCGGGCAAATCCGTCGCGAGCCTTGGCTGGCGCGGGTTTGCCCGGATGGGCGGCACGGCCGCCGGTCAGACCGGCCACTGCTGCCGGATCGTGCTCTGCGCGGCCGGGTCGAGTTGCAGGCCGTGCTCGATATACGACGCCATCGAGTCGTACGAAGCCGTGACCTGATCGAATGCCGCCTCCTGTCTCGCGCAACGCCGCAAAGCCGGGCGGGCCGGGTCGACCGGCGTGCAGTCGGACGGCTCGCCGGGCGCGTCGATCTCGCGCCGGCCAGCCGCACGGTGGCGATGGGCGACGCATCGGCCATCGTCCCTTTCGATGAGGGCCGCATGCGGGAAGGGGCGGCCCGGGCCGTGCATCAACGGATACGCTCGGTGTTGACGGCGGGGTAAGATCGGCATCAGTGGCGGGTTCGATCACAACACGTTGGTCATCACGGGGAAGCGCCATGGACCTGAAGGAAGTCGACGTACTGGGTGCGGGGGCAGGCGATCACTGGTACTACGCGTCGAAGGCGAGCGCGATCCGACGGTTCCTCGGCGGGGCGGGCGCGCACCGGATCCTCGACGTCGGGGCAGGGTCCGGCTTTTTCTCGAAGCACCTGCTGGAACGCACGCAGGCATCGGAAGCGTGGTGTGTCGATACGAGCTACGCCGACGATACCGACGAGGAGACGGCCGGCAAGCCCATCCACTTTCGGCGGTCCGTCGAACGGTTCGATGCCGATCTCGTATTGCTGATGGACGTGCTCGAGCACGTCGACGACGATGTCGGCCTGCTGACGCAGTACGTGAGGGGCGCGCCTTCCGGCAGCCGGTTCCTGATCACGGTGCCTGCGTTCCAGTTCCTCTGGAGCGGCCATGACGATTTTCTCGAGCATAAGCGCCGGTATACGCTCGGCGGTCTCGAGGCCGTGGTGCGTCGCGCGGGGCTCGACGTCGAGCACGGCGCCTATTACTTCGGCCTCACGTTTCCGCTGGCGGCGGCGTTGCGGCTCGGCGAGCGGGTGCGTCGACAGCCGCGCGAGCCGGCATCGCAACTGCGCCGTCACCATCCGCTCGTCAACGGCCTGCTCAAGACGATCTGTCGTATCGAGTTGCCGATGTTCCGCTTCAACCGCGTCGCCGGATTGACGGTCATCTGTGTCGCGCGCAAGCGGTGAGTGCGATGCGAGGACCGCGTGGTCGGCGCGTGGCGCGCGCTGTCATGCGCGGGGGACGGACGCATGCATCAGGTGTCGTCAAGCTAGGAAATTTCACAAGAACATTCACAAAATGCATGCGACCCGATTCTAAATCGGAGAAGTGTCTGTTATACTTTTCTTCTTTCGGGGCGTAGCGCAGCCTGGTAGCGTACCTGCATGGGGTGCAGGTGGTCGGAGGTTCAAATCCTCTCGCCCCGACCAGACAAGAACCCGCGTCAGTTCAGGCTGACGCGGGTTTTTTCTTGCCGGTCGCTTTTTTGCACATCGCGGCGCGGCCCCGGTAAAATGCAAGGTTGATCCACGGAAAGCGCCGTGATTTAGCGGAAGAGGATTCCCCGAACATGACTGATCTTCGTCTTACCATGCGGTTCGCTGCAGTGCTTGCCACCGGCGCGCTCGTTGCCGGTTGCGGTACGTCGTCGCCCACGAAAGTGGACTACAAGAGCGATTCGAAATCGAAGGAAGCGTCGCTCGCAGTGCCGCCCAACATGCTCGACGAGACGGCCGATCAGCGTTCGCTGCCGCCCCAGGGCGGCGCGACTTCCCTGTCTGCGCTTCAGCAGGTCCAGCAGGCGGCGCCTGCGCTGGACACCGTCGCGCCGGCCGTGGCCGGCATGCATATCCAGCGCGACGGCACCGAGAGCTGGCTCGTGATCGACGGCAAGCAGCCGGCCGACATCTGGCCGCAGGTCCGCCGGTTCTGGCAGGAGCAGGGCTTCCTGCTCGTGGTCGACCAGCGCGACAAGGGCGTGATGGAAACCGACTGGAACGAAACCCATCCGCAGATCAACGACGGGCTGATCCGCAGCGTGATCTCGAAGGCGATGGGCAACTCGTACGTGACGGCCGAGCGCAACAAGTACCGTACGCGTCTCGACTCGGCGCCGAACGGCGGCACCTACGTGTTCATCAGCCAGAAGGGCATGCGTGAGGCGATCACCGGTGCGAACAACGATTCGAGCAAGTGGGAACCGAAGCCGAACGATCCGGCGCTCGAGACCGAATACCTGAAGCGGCTGATGGCCGTGCTCGCGCAGAATGCGCAGCGTGCGAAGAACGGCGAGCCGCCGATCGCGAACATCAAGGACAACACGGTACCGATCGAGAAGAAGGCCGACGCCGACGCATCATCGAAGGCCGCGGCAGCGATCGCCGCGCAGAACGTCTCGCGCACGTCGGCACAGGGCAATGACGCGGCCGATGCGGCCGTGCCGTCGGAAGTCACGCTCGGCGAACCGTACGACCGGTCGTGGCTGCACGTCGGCCTCGCGCTCGATCGCGCGAACTTCACCGTCGACGATCGCGATCGCACGAAGGGTCTGTATTTCGTGCGCTACGTCGATCCGAAGGATCTGACCTCGGCCGAGCAAGGCTTCTGGAGCCAGCTGTTCCACGGCAAGAAGGAAAAGCAGGCGAAGCAGTACCGCGTCAACGTGAAGGCGCTCACGGCCGACCAGACGCGCGTTGCAATCGTTGACGATACGGGCGCGATCGACACGTCGTCGCCGGCACGCCAGATCATGGGGCTGCTCGTGAATCAGCTTCGCTGATCCCGGCGCGTCCCTGCATCACTGAAAAGCCCGCCGTTCGGCGGGCTTTTTTTATAGCCGCTCGCGCTTGCGTATGCATGTGCGAGCGGTTCGGTCCCTCCCTCGTGACGTTACGTAACATCCGCGCGTTACGGCGGCAGAACACGTGTCACATTGTCGCCATCGTCAAAAAATGTTCTTTTAAATCAACGAAGTGATCGGTTTTCAATGGCTGGCATGCAACCTGCTTTATATGTTGGAATTGTTGAAACAGGGAGGATGACGTCAGATGCCGGGCGGGCGCCGCGAGCGCCGGATCAACGGTATCGGCGTCTTCGAATGTCGGCGCGGTATGCGCCGGTGCAACCGATGACGATCCGCGCACGCGTGCGGATCTCGATGGCCCCGTCGCCTATCCTCGTAGGGCGACGGTTTCGCCCGCGCTTCTCTGAGGCGCGGGCTATTTTTTTGGGGCCGTCGGGCCATGTCGCATCGGCGTGGCCGATGCGCGACGCGTGATTCGCGTATTCTCGGACTTTTGTCGATGAAGGAGTCGGGAATGGCGGAAATTGCAGTCGTGGCGCTGATCGTGGCGAAGCCGGGTGCCGAGGAAAAACTGCGCACCGTGCTCGAAGGGATCGTCGAGCCGACCCGTAACGAAGCCGGTGCCTTGCAGTACGACCTGCACCGGGATCTGAAGGAACCCTTGCGATTCGTATTCGTCGAGCGTTGGGAGAGCGAGGCGGCGCTGGCTGCGCATGCGCGCTCCGCGCACATTCTCGCTTATCGCGAAGCGGCCGCGGACTGGATCGAAAGTTCCGAAATCCGCGTGCTGTCGAAGCTCGTCTGAGCCGGGCGGGGCGACCGGACGTGTCCGGTCGCGGCGGCGCGTCAGTGCGACGCGCTGGGGACGTCGAGGATCAGGATGATCGTCCAGTCGGCGTCGCCGTCATGGTGATACTGGCGCTCGGCCACGATGAACGGCTGCTGCTTGCCTTGCGGGCCGAGGAACAGCACGTCGCCCTCCATCGGCAGGCACTCGATCGGCGGCAACGCGAGGAACGCGTCGGCCGAGCCGCGGGGCATCAGTTGCTTGATCTGGCGAGTGGCGGCTTCGGTCCACTCGATGTCGAGTTGAATGTTGCTCATGCTGTCCTCCGCACCGGGGTGCGCACGGGTGGAAAATTTCGGTGCGCGACTTTAGCACAGCGCGCAGGCGCCGCAACCAAAAAAGCCGAACCCGGTTGCCCGGATTCGGCTTTTTACTTGTGCGATGCCGCCGAACTTACTGGCTGGCAGCGTCTGCAGCCTTGGCTGCCTTCTTGCCGGCCTTCTTCGCTGCTGCCTTGTGATGAGCAGCCTTCTTGCCGTGGTGATGCTCTTCCTGCATCGCCGGCTGAGCGGCTTCGGCCGCCTGCTGCTGTTGCAGCGCCTGTGCGCGTTGCTCGATCTCGGAGATCTTGGCCGGATCGGTAATCGTCTTGATTTCCGTGCTCTCTTGCGCATACGCTGCGCCAGTCAGCGCCGACATCGCTACCAGGATAGCCAGGGACGTCTTCTTCATTGCTTTACCTCCGCTAAGTGGTGATGAACCCGAGTGTTGCCGTTTTGTCTGGCGACTGCAATCGAGTGCGTGTCGAGTGTAACAAAAGTGACGGATCAATGTGCACCGGATCGCGGCGCGACGCAAGGCCCCGTTGAAGTCGCGCAACACTTCGTGTACTTCGTCATGCGCATGCCATTCTGGGCGGATTCACTCCGTCCGTGCCCGTTTCCCCGCAGACTTTCAAAACCAGCCGAGCCACCGGTACACGTGGAATTGCGCAATGCCGACCAGTTCGTGCAGCGCCTGCTCGGCATTGGCCAGGTTGCGCCAGCGCGGCAGCCAGCCTGTTTGCGCAAGCCGGCGGTTCGCATAGACGGGCTGCGGATCGATGCCGAACCGGCGGAAATCGAGCAATGCACGGCGCATCTGGTACGACGACGTGACGAGAATGCGTGCGTCGTCATACTGTGAGCGTAGTATAGATGCAGTGAATTTCGCGTTTTCGTAGGTCGTGCGGCTGTCCGGTTCGAGAACGAGGTCGGTGGGAGCAACGCCTTCCGCGACGAGCTGGCGCCCGTATACGGCTGCTTCGGCTTCGCCGTGATGCTGCGGGTCGCCACCCGACATCACGACGGTGCAACGCTCGGCCTGCTGTCGACACGTGCGATAGAGCGCCGCAACCTTGTGGATGCGCGCGGCGCCGTCGGGCGGTGCGCGCAGCCCGTTGTCGGTGCGGCGCGTGCCGGAGCCGAGGAGAATCAGTGTGGTCCGCCCGTGCATGACCGGGTGCTCGACCGGTGTGACGCCGGCCTCGGTCCACGCGATCAGCGGCGCGGCGAGCCAACCCGTTGCGAGCAGCCAGAGCAGCGCAATCGCGGCGATCGAGATGATTCTCCGCCGCTTGCGGCAGAGCATGAAACCGATGAAGAGAAGTACAAATGAATCGAACAGAATCAATTTGATTGGGGTATGGTGTCTTTTTATGGACGGCTGACGATCCGGCCCTGAAGCGACGCCGAACGTCGGCCTCCAGAATCGGTGGCGGTGTCGGCGGGCGGAGACCCCGCCCGGCGCGCCGCTTCGCATTGTCGCTGCACTTTAAGAAAGAATCGAGATGGCCACGTATTCCAACGAAGCGGTGCTCGACGCATTGAGACGAGTGCAGTACCGCCAGGTACCGTGGGCACGCCGCCCGGGCGTGTTCGAGTATCTCCGTTCGCTCGGGCTGATGGACACGGTCAGGCAGAAGACCGTCGCGCCCGCGCCGGGCTTTCATGCCCCGGTCGACATCGCCGTACTGACCGAAACCGGTCGAGCCGAATTCTCGCGCCTCGAGCGCGACGAGAAATTACTTTCCTGGACCGATCGCCGCATGGACGACTACGCATTGAGCGAAGCGAGCGCCGTGGCGATTCTCGAAAGCCGCTTGTAGCGGCGGAGCCTCCCGGCGCGTGCGTCGCCGCGCGAGCGGTCATGTCAAAAAAAAGCCCGTATCGCGAGGATACGGGCGTACCGGATACTTTTGCTGTTGCCACGCTGTGCTCATGGCAACGATGTGACTCGTCGCTTGCGGCGCAGTTCCCGAAAGCGGGTACTTTCTTTGGCGAATGCCTGAAATCGGCAGGACTACGGATGACGCGGCACGTCGGACGGCTGCGAGCCGATGCGCGCCCGCGCGTTGCTGGCGATATCGCCGCGCAGGTCGCCGCGCGGCACGGTCTGCCGGCCGGGCGCGTTGGCGGACGGCGGTTGGCGCGGCGTATTCCGGTGATCCTGCTGGCGGTGAGGCGGCTTCGTGCGATCGTCGGCATGGGCTGGAGCGGTCAGCGCCATGGACATGACAATGCCGCATGCAACGAGCAGTGACATTGGTCTCATGGCGGGGGCTCCCTTCAAGCCGTCGATGCGGCCTGTTGATATGTCGCTAAGGTAAGCGCGGGAGTGCAGGCTTGCTGTAAATATTGGTAAATAGTTGTATCGCGGCACGACAACGGTAATCGACGGCAAGGCAGGCGTCGCGAAAAGATCGCGCCGCAGAAAGAAACCGGGCGGCCGAAGCCGCCCGATCGAGCATGCGTTACGCCATCTTGACGGGCGCGCGCCAGGATTCCGGGTTGGTCCAGAAGGCGCCGCGCAGCCGGTCGCGGCTCGGCGGTGCAGGCGGCTTCGCGGCGCTCGCGCCGATGCGCCCGCGCAGCGAGATCTGCCGGCCGCTCGTGCCGAGTCGCTTCACGATTTCGGCGAGCGTACCGTCCGCCTGCCATTCGTCGAAGCGACGACGGCAGGTCGGCGGCGACGGGTAGCGGCCCGGCAGCTTCGACCAGCCTTCACCCGTCGACAGCACCCACAGCACGGCGTTGACCACCGAGCGGGCTTCCACGCGGGGACGGCCGCGCCGTTCACTCCGTGCGGGTTCCGAGCAAAACAGACCCTCGACCAGCGCCCACTCGTTATCTCTCAAATCGTCGAACAGCATCATGTCCTCACCTCAGCGAAGCTAACTCCGGTGCGCTGCCCTGCGCCGCGCACTCTTCAAGCACTCGATCGTCGAGTGCCGGGTGGGGGCGTCCGGTTGGCCGGCAGCGGCGTTTCTACTCTTCCGTCCGACGAAACCTGCGCCCTGTGCGCAAGGTAATGCACGAAGCGTGCCATGTCAGAGGTGATTCCCTTGAGAGCCGCTTGGCAGCGAGCTAACGGCTAAGTCAGCTAGGGGCGTATAAGACGCCAAAATAACCCGCCAGCAAATCGGGACAATCACCAATCTTGTGCAGTTCGCCCGTACCACGTGCGTTTGCGAATGTATTGCACCGCAGCGAAACATGCGCGATGAGGGTCGGATTCGCCCATCGAGCCCGGATTCGTGCATTAAAATCGTGCATCGATATCGACGATTGATGAGGGCGGGAAATGAACGTCACGCTGCGCCAGCTTCGCGTATTCATCGAGGTCGCGCGGCTCAAGAGCTTCAGCCGTGCGGGCGACGAGATCGGGCTCACGCAATCCGCGGTCAGCCGCTGCGTGCGCGAGCTCGAGGCCGAACTCGGGCTGAAGCTGATCGACCGCACGACGCGCGACGTGCAATTGACCGATGTCGGTGCGAACCTGATCGCCAGCGTGTCGCGCCTGCTCGACGATCTCGACGACACGCTGCGCGAGATTCGCGAGATCGGCGAGCAGCGTCGCGGGCGCGTGATCGTCGCGGCGAGCCCGACGATCGCCTGCCGTCTGATGCCGCGGGTGGTCGCATCGTGCGAGCGCCAGTTCCCGTTCGTGACGCTGGGCCTGCGCGACGACGTGCAAAGCGACGTCCTGCGCAAGGTGAAGTCGAGCGAAGTCGACTTCGGCGTCGTGATCGGTCCGCTGACGGTCGCCGATCTCGTGTGCGAACCGTTGATGACCGATTCGTTCTGCCTCGTCGCGCGGGCCGATCATCCGCTCGCGGCACGGGCCGAGGTGCCGTGGACGGCGCTGGACGGCGAGCGCCTCGTGCTGCTCGACCATGCGTCGGGCAGCCGGCCGCTGATCGACGCCGCGCTGGCCGCCCATCACGTCAATGCGACGGTCATGCAGGAACTCGGGCATTCGGCGACGGTGTTCGGGCTGGTCGAGGCGGGCGTCGGCGTGAGCGTGCAGCCGTGGCTGTCGCTGCCGCTGCCGGCCGGCTCCACACTGGTCGCGCGGCCGCTCACGCCGCGCACCGAGCGGACGGTCGAGCTGGTGCGCCGCCGCGACCGGTCGCTGTCGCCCGCGGCCCAGGCGATCTGGGAACTCGTGCGGCAGATGCCGGCGCGGGCAGAGGATCTCGACTGACGCGCGCCGACTTGCACCGGCCGGGTGTGCGGGCCGGTACACTACGCGGATCGTGTTCCTCGGCGGTGGTTCTCGATGGTGCATTCCGATGATTTCCTTGCGGTGACCGGCGAGCCGGCGGCACGCGCCGCGGTGCAGGCGCTGCGTCCGTCGCTGATCCGGGAAGTGGCGAACGCCGGCTTCGGCGTGCCGGACATGCTGCCGTTCTGGTTCGGCGAATCCGATCGCGTGACGCCGGATTTCATCCGCGACGCCGCGGCGGCCGCGTTGCGCGACGGTGCGACCTTCTACACGCACAACCTCGGTACCGCGCCGTTGCGCGCGGCGATCGCGGCCTACGTCGGCGCGCGCCACGGCGCGACGGCGGCCGACACGGTGGCCGTGACGAGTTCCGGCGTGAGCGCGCTGATGCTGGCCGCGCAGATGCTGGTCGGTCCCGGGGACCGTGTCGTCGCGGTCACGCCGCTATGGCCGAACCTCGTCGAAATTCCGAAGATTCTCGGCGCGCAGGTCGAATGCGTGCCGCTCGGGTATGGCGACGCGGGCTGGCGGCTGGATGTCGGGCGGCTGCTGGCCGCGCTGACGCCCGAGACGCGAATGTTGCTGATCAATTCGCCGAACAACCCGACCGGCTGGACGATGTCGCGTGACGACCAGCAGGCCGTGCTCGCCCATTGTCGCCGGCACGGCATCTGGCTGGTCGCCGATGAAGTGTACGAACGGCTCGCGTTCGATGCGGGCGGCGCGCCGTCGTTTCTCGATATCGCCACGCGCAACGAACGGGTCGTCGTCGTGAATTCGTTCTCGAAGGCGTGGGCGATGACGGGCTGGCGGCTCGGATGGCTTGTCGCGCCGGCGTCGGTGATGGGCGACCTGTCGAAGCTCGTCGAATACAACACGTCGTGCGCGCCGGGCTTCGTCCAGGCCGCGGGCGAGGTTGCGCTGCGCGACGGCGAGCCGTTCGTGCGGTCGTTCGTCGCGTCACTGCGCGACGCGCGCGATCACCTGGTCGCCGCGCTGCGGACGTTGCCGGACGTCGAGGTGCCGCCCCCGCCGGGTGCGATGTACCTGTTCCTGCGGCTGCCCGGCGCGGCCGACAGTCTCGCGTTCTGCGAGACGCTGGTGCGCGAGGCGGGCATCGGCCTGGCGCCCGGGCGGGCGTTCGGCCCGGAAGGCGAGGGCTTCGTACGGTGGTGCTATGCATGCGATCCGGCCCGGCTCGACGCGGGCGTCGAGCGGCTGCGCCGGTTCCTCGCGCACGGTTCGGCGGCCCGCTGAAGCAGGGCCGGAGCGCGCGCGCCGTACTGGCGGCGGCCCGCTCGGCTCATCTTTACGCACCGGGCAATTTTGCGTAATATGGCGCTCAGTCACGCGGTTCCGTCGTTGAGCCGTGCTGTTCCGTCCGGTTTGGGCCTGGCCTGAAGTTGGTTCGCCGCCCCCGGTTCGTGCTCCCATCAATATGACCGATCAGAATCGGGCGAGCGCGTCTTCCGTTCCTTTCGTCTGTTTGTTGATCCGGTTCGTTTGACCACAGGGTCTGGCCTAGCTGCATGAATACCCAAGAGGCGAAGATCGTCCTCGAGACTGCTTTGATCTGCGCGCAGGAACCGCTGAAGCTCGGCGATTTGCGCAAGCTCTTTGCCGACGGCGTGTCGGCTGACACGGTCCGCACGTTGCTCGAAGATCTGAAACAGGATTGGTCCGGCCGCGGCGTCGAGCTGGTGGCGCTGGCGACCGGATGGCGCTTTCAGAGCAAGCCGGCGATGCGTCATTATCTGGATCGCCTGCATCCCGAGAAGCCGCCGAAGTATTCGCGCGCGGTGCTCGAAACGCTCGCGATCATCGCGTACCGGCAACCCGTCACGCGCGGCGACATCGAAGAGATCCGCGGCGTGACGGTCAACACGCAGGTGGTCAAGCAACTCGAGGATCGCGGCTGGATCGAGGTGATCGGCCATCGTGACGTGCCGGGACGCCCGGCGCTGTACGCGACGACCAAGCAGTTTCTCGACGATCTCGGCCTGAAGGCGCTCGATGATCTGCCTGCGCTCGAAGAGCCGGCCGCGAACATCGAGGCCGCGCTGCTCGCGCAGCAGGCGATGGATTTCGACGGGGACGTGCCGGTCGCCGACGACGCGGCGGGCGATCCGTCGCAGGCGCTGGCGGATGAAACATCGGTCGAATTGCCGGACGATGCCGCGACTGCGGCCGACGGCGCGTCGACGCAGGAAATTCCGGGTCGCGATACGCTCGAGGCTGATCGCGGGCACACGGAACAAACGGAACAGGTGGGCGCCCAAGCAGTGCCGACCGGTGTGCAGTCCGAGCCGCCGCGTGCGGATCGGGGTGAGGAAGATCGCAAGCCGGCCGCCGAAGCGGCTGCCGGAGACGGAGCGGAAGCGGCCGGCGTCACGCCCGGCGAGGCTGACCAGGCCAACGCGTCCCGTTCCCGTTCCGCGGACGACGAGATGCTGGACGACACGTCCGACAGTCTCGCGGATGCCGTACGAAGCGCCAGCGCGCCCATCGGCGCCGACGCGTTGCCGGACGACGAAGCAGAACCCGAACAGCGTCGCGCCTGATCGCGGCCAACATCTTGCCGCGCCCGCGCCGGGCGCGAGACCTGACATTTTGAGGTTGTTTTGACTGATATCCACGATATTGAATCGTCCGCGCCTGCCGTGCAGGCGGCGCGCGCCGACGATGCGCCGGAGCAGGATGCTTCGGCCGGTGGCGACGAGCGTCCCCGCCGCGGTTTGCGGCGCGGCCCGCGCAGCCTGATCGCGCGGCGTCGCGCGGCAGCCAAGTCGAAGGGCGCCGAAGGCGAGCAGCCGGGCGGCGAAGGCGCGGATGCGCAGCCGGCCGAGACGGCCGAAGCGCAGCCGGCGCGTGCGCCGCGCAACAAGGATGGTGCGGCCAAGGGGGGGCGCAAGCCGGCCGGCAAACGCGAAGGCGCGGCCAAGGCTGGCCAGGGCGGTCAGGGCCGGCGCGGTGCGCCGAAGGCTGAGGGCGGCCCGGTGAAGGCGGAGGGCGATGCGTCCCAGGACGAGCTGTTCGCCTACGTGACGTCGCCTGCATTCGACGCGGACAACTCCGCGGGCGGCAGCGGCGTGCGTGCGCCGATGCTGCGCCGCGGCCGGAACCAGCCGGCGAACAAGCGCGTGCTGTCGCCGGACGACGACGCGCCGAAGCTTCACAAGGTGCTGGCGGAGGCGGGCATGGGCTCGCGCCGCGAAATGGAAGAATTGATCGTCGCCGGCCGCGTGTCGGTGAACGGCGAGCCCGCGCACATCGGGCAGCGCATCATGCCGACCGACCAGGTGCGGATCAACGGCAAGCCGGTCAAGCGCAAGCTGCCGAACAAGCCGCCGCGCGTGCTGCTGTACCACAAGCCGACGGGCGAGATCGTCAGCCACGCGGATCCGGAAGGCCGTCCGTCGGTGTTCGATCGCCTGCCGCCGATGAAGACGGCGAAATGGCTTGCGGTGGGTCGCCTCGACTTCAATACCGAAGGTCTGCTGATGCTGACGACTTCGGGCGATCTCGCGAACCGCTTCATGCACCCGCGCTACAGCGTCGAGCGCGAGTATGCGGTGCGCGTCGTCGGCGAGCTGGCCGAAGGGATGCGGCAGAAGCTGCTGCACGGCGTCGAGCTCGATGACGGTCCGGCGAATTTCCTGCGTATCCGCGACGGCGGCGGCGAAGGGACGAACCACTGGTATCACGTCGCGCTGGCCGAAGGCCGCAACCGCGAAGTGCGCCGGATGTTCGAGGCCGTCGGCCTGATGGTGAGCCGCCTGATCCGTACGCGTCACGGCCCGATCCCGCTGCCGCGCGGCCTGAAGCGCGGTCGTTGGGAAGAGCTCGACGACGCGCAGGTGCGCAAGCTGATGGCGACGGTCGGCCTGAAGGCGCCGACCGAGGAGAAGGGCAAGCGCGGCGGGGCTGGCCAGGCCGAACGCCGTCAGCCCGATCCGATGGAGACGTCGATGGGTTTCATCAGCCGTGAGCCGGTGCTGACGACGCATGGGCAACTCGACCAGCCGCGCCGCGGTGGCGGCAGGCGCGGCGTGCCGGGGCTGCCCGGCCTGAGCGGCTACGGCAGTCTGCCGGTTTCGCCGTCGGGCTACGGTAATCGTACCGGCGGTGGCCGTGACGGCAACCGTGGTGGCATGGGCGGTCGCGATGGCAACCGTGCCGGCGGCCGCGATGTCGACGGCAATCGCGCGTCGTACGGCGCGGGCCCCAAGCGCGAAGGCGCGGGCGGCAAGCGCGGCGGCGGCAAGGGCGGCGGTAATCGCAATCCGAACGGCAATCGGGCGGATGGCGCCGGCAACGGCGGCGGTCAGCGCGGCGGCCAGCGTCCGCAGCGCAGCCGTACGCGCAGCCGCTGAACGCATGTCGGCGCGCGGCGGCGCACAGCCGCCGGCGTGCCGGCCCGATCGGCATTCCGCCGATTTTGCCGGCACCGCGCATTGCGCCGATCGCTTTCGACCATAGATATGTCGCGTGCCGCTGCCTCGCAGTCGGCAACCGGTCGCCGGTCTGACAGGATCGTGCCGGCGGATCGGGTAACCCGATTTCGCATTTTTGGTCCGTAAAAGCGCGCGACGCGCTGCTTTTACCGGCTGGCTTGGCGTTTGCGCCAAAAATCGCTATAATCGCGGAGTCGCTGGGCGTACGGATTCAATGTGCGGCTCAGGTGCGACCACCAGTAAGAAAGATGGGCGTTCCGCCCATTTTTTTTTGCTGAAACGGTTAGGCATCTCGGGTAGCGCTTCCTGCGCCGGCTAAGGCGCGCGCCCGCGGGTGAATCGCGAGCGGCGGGCGCGAACACCTGAGAGGACACTGTGCAACTGACGGAACTGATAGAAACCACGGTCACCGGGCTCGGCTACGAGCTGGTGGATCTCGAGCGCACCGGGCGCGGCATGCTTTGCATCTATATCGATCAGCCTGCCGGCATCTCGCTCGAAGATTGCGAAAAGGTCACGCGTCAGCTCCAGCACGTCTTGACGGTCGAAAACATCGATTACGAACGGCTCGAAGTCTCGTCCCCGGGGCTCGACCGCCCGTTGAGGAAGCTGGCCGACTTCGAGCGCTTCGCCGGCAGCGAAGTTTCCGTGACCTTGAAAAAGCCGCTGGACGGGCGCAAGACGTACCGGGGCATTCTGCACGCGCCGAATGGCGAAACGATCGGTTTGGAATTTGAGGGGAAGAAGGGCGAGGCAGCCATGCTGGATTTCACGCTGGCCGATATCGACAAAGCCCGCCTGATTCCGCAAGTTGACTTTAGGAGCCGCAAATAATGAGTCGCGAAGTGTTGATGCTGGTGGATGCGCTGGCGCGCGAGAAAAACGTCGACAAGGATGTGGTGCTGGGCGCCCTCGAGGCCGCGCTCGCTTCCGCTTCCAAGAAGCTGTTCGACGAAGGCGCCGAAATCCGCGTCCATATCGATCGCGAAAGCGGCGAGCACGAAACCTTCCGTCGCTGGCTCGTCGTGCCCGACGAGGCAGGCTTGCAGGAGCCGGATCGCGAGATCCTGCTGTTCGAGGCACGTGAGCAGAATCCCGACGTCGAAGTCGGCGAATATGTCGAGGAACCCGTTCCGTCGATCGAGTTCGGTCGTATCGGCGCGCAGGCCGCGAAGCAGGTGATCCTGCAGAAGGTGCGCGACGCGGAGCGCGAGCAGATCCTGAACGACTACCTCGAGCGGGGCGAAAAGATCATGACGGGTACGGTGAAGCGCCTCGACAAGGGCAACTTCATCGTCGAATCGGGCCGTGTCGAGGCGCTGCTGCGCCGCGATCAGCTGATCCCGAAGGAAAACCTGCGCGTGGGCGACCGCGTGCGTGCGTACATCGCGAAGGTCGACCGCACCGCGCGCGGCCCGCAGATCGAACTGTCGCGTACGGCGCCCGAGTTCCTGATGAAGCTGTTCGAGATGGAAGTGCCGGAAATCGAGCAGGGCCTGCTCGAGATCAAGGCGGCTGCCCGCGACCCGGGCGTGCGCGCGAAGATCGGCGTGATCGCCTACGACAAGCGGATCGATCCGATCGGCACCTGCGTCGGCATCCGCGGCTCGCGCGTGCAGGCCGTGCGCAACGAGCTCGGTGGCGAAAACATCGACATCGTGCTATGGTCGGAGGATCCCGCCCAGTTCGTGATCGGCGCGCTCGCGCCGGCAGCTGTCCAGTCGATCGTCGTCGATGAAGAAAAGCATTCGATGGACGTCGTCGTCGACGAGAACGAACTGGCTGTCGCGATCGGCCGCAGCGGTCAGAACGTTCGCCTCGCCGGTGAACTGACCGGCTGGCAGATCAACATCATGACGCCGGACGAATCCGCCCTGAAGCAGGGTGAAGAGCGCGACCGGCTGCGTGCACTGTTCATGGCGCGTCTCGATGTCGACGAGGAAGTTGCCGACATCCTGATCGACGAAGGCTTCACCAGCCTCGAAGAGATCGCCTACGTGCCGCTCAACGAAATGCTCGAGATCGAAGCGTTCGACGAGGACACCGTGCACGAGCTGCGCAACCGCGCACGCGATGCGCTGCTGACGATGGCCATCGCGAACGAAGAAAAGGTCGAGAACGCAGCGCTGGATCTCAAGAGCCTCGACGGCATCACGCCGGAGTTGCTCGCGAAGCTGGCCGAACACGGTGTGCAGACGCGGGACGATCTCGCCGAGCTTGCAGTGGATGAACTGGTCGACCTGACCGGAATGGAAGAGGATGCCGCTAAGGCGTTGATCATGAAAGCACGTGAACATTGGTTCCAGTGAGAAATGACCATGGCGCACTGATTTGATGGCGGCCGTATGGCCTGACCCGATGCTAACCGCAAGGAATCGGTCCTTGCACTAAGAGGAATGAATGGCGAGTAACAACGTAGCCCAATTTGCCGCGGAACTGAAAATGCCTGCTGGTGTGCTGCTCGAACAGCTGCAGGCAGCGGGCGTCCAGAAAGCGAGTGAAGACGATGCGCTGTCCGAAGCGGACAAGGCGCGTCTGCTCGATCATTTGCGCAAGTCGCACGGCGCAACCGACGGCGACAAGCGCAAGATCACGCTGACCCGCAAGCATACGTCGGAGATCAAGCAATCTGACGCGACGGGCAAGGCTCGCACCATTCAGGTCGAGGTCCGCAAGAAGCGCACGTTCGTCAAGCGCGACGACGTGAACGAGGGTGCGGAACAGGGTCAGGCGCAGGTCGCCGAAGCGGACGACGATGCGGAACTGAAGCGTCGCGAGGAAGAAGCGCGCCGCGAGGCCGAGCTGCTCGAGAAGCAGGCGCAGGAACTGCGCGAGCGCCAGGAACGCCTGGAGCGTGAAGAGGCGGAACGCCGCGCCCGCGAGGAAGCGGCTGAAGCCGAGCGCCGTCGCGCCGAGGAAGAAGCTGCGGCGAAGCGTGCCGCGGCCGAAGCCGCTGCGGCGCAGCAGCAGGTGGCAGCGCAGCAGGCCGCCGCGGCCGAGCAGAAAACGGCCAGCGTGGAGTCCGCGCAATCCGAGCAGTCCGCGCAGGACGAAGCGCGCGCGGCCGCCGAACGTGCGGCCCAGCGCGAAGCGGCCAAGAAGGCCGAGGACGCAGCCCGCGAGGCGGCGGACAAGGCGCGCGCCGAGCAGGAAGAGATCAGCAAGCGTCGCGCGGCGGCAGAAGCCGAGGCACGCGCGATTCGCGAAATGATGAACACGCCGCGCAAGGCCGTGGTCAAGGCAGTCGAGCCGCCGAAGCCGGTCGAGCCGCCGAAGCCGGCCGAAGCGAAGGGCACGCTGCACAAGCCGGCGAAGCCGGAAGGTGCGCAGGCACGTCCGGCCGTGAAGAAGCCGGCCGGTGCCGCGGCCCCGGCCACGACGCAGGCGCCGGCAGGCGCGGGCGACCGCAACAAGAAGCCGGGCGCAGGCAAGGGCGGCTGGCAGGACGACGCGGCGAAGCGTCGCGGCATCAAGACGCGCGGCGATTCGAGCGGCGGCGTCGACCGCGGCTGGCGCGGCGGCCCGAAGGGGCGCGGCCGTCACCAGGACAGCGCATCGTCGTTCCAAGCGCCGACCGAACCGATCGTTCGTGAAGTGCACGTGCCGGAGACCGTGTCGGTTGCCGATCTCGCGCACAAGATGTCGATCAAGGCCTCCGAAGTCATCAAGGTGATGATGAAGATGGGCCAGATGGTCACGATCAACCAGGTGCTGGACCAGGAAACGGCGATGATCATCGTCGAGGAACTGGGCCACCGCGCGGTTGCCGCGAAGCTGGACGATCCGGAAGCGCTGCTGGTCGAAGGTGAAACCGGTACCGATGCGGAGCAACTGCCGCGTCCGCCGGTCGTCACGGTCATGGGTCACGTCGACCACGGCAAGACCTCGCTGCTCGACCACATTCGCCGCGCGAAGGTTGCCGCTGGCGAAGCGGGCGGCATTACGCAGCACATCGGCGCGTATCACGTCGATACGCCGCGCGGCGTCATCACGTTCCTCGATACGCCGGGTCACGAAGCGTTCACGGCAATGCGTGCACGCGGCGCGAAGGCGACCGACATCGTGGTGCTGGTGGTGGCGGCCGACGACGGCGTGATGCCGCAGACGAAGGAAGCAATCGCCCACGCGAAGGCGGGTGGCGTGCCGATCGTCGTCGCGATCAACAAGATCGACAAGCCGGAAGCGAACCCCGATCGCGTCAAGCAGGAACTGGTCGCGGAAGGCGTCGTGCCGGAAGAGTACGGTGGCGATTCGCCGTTCGTGCCGGTGTCGGCCAAGACGGGCGCGGGCATCGACGATCTGCTCGAGAACGTGCTGCTGCAGGCCGAAGTGCTGGAACTGAAGGCACCGGTCGAAGCACCGGCCAAGGGCATCGTGATCGAAGCGAAGCTCGACAAGGGTAAAGGCCCGGTCGCGACGATCCTGGTGCAGTCCGGTACGCTGAACCGCGGCGACATCGTGCTGGCCGGTACGGCTTACGGCCGGGTTCGCGCGATGCTCGACGAGAACGGCAAGCCGACGAAGGAAGCCGGTCCGTCGATCCCGGTCGAAATCCAGGGTCTGTCGGAAGTGCCGGGCGCGGGCGAGGAAGTGATCGTGCTGCCGGACGAGCGCAAGGCGCGTGAAATCGCGCTGTTCCGTCAGGGCAAGTTCCGCGACGTGAAGCTTGCGAAGCAGCAGGCCGCGAAGCTGGAAAGCATGCTCGAGCAGATGGGCGAAGGCGAAGTGCAGAACCTGCCGCTCATCATCAAGGCAGACGTGCAGGGTTCGCAGGAAGCGCTCGTGCAGTCGCTGCTCAAGCTGTCGACCGACGAAGTGCGCGTGCAGATCGTGCACAGCGCGGTGGGCGGCATCAGCGAAAACGACGTCAACCTCGCGACGGCATCGAAGGCGGTCATCATCGGCTTCAACACGCGTGCGGATGCACAAGCGCGCAAGCTGGCCGAGGCGAACGGCATCGACATCCGCTACTACAACATCATCTACGACGCAGTGGATGAGGTGAAGGCGGCGATGTCGGGCATGCTGGCACCGGAGAAGCGCGAAGTCATCACCGGCATGGTCGAGGTCCGTCAGGTCTTCAAGGTGCCGAAGGTCGGTACGGTTGCCGGCTGTATGGTCACGGACGGTATCGTCAAGCGCTCGTCGTCGGTACGCGTGCTGCGCAACAACGTCGTGATCTTCACGGGCGAACTCGAATCGCTGAAGCGCTTCAAGGACGACGTGAAGGAAGTGAAGCAAGGCTTCGAGTGCGGTATGTCGGTGAAGAACTTCAACGACGTCATCGAAGGCGACCAGTTCGAAGTCTTCGAAGTGACCGAAGTCGCGCGTACGCTGTAATCGTCGCGCATCGGCTCATGGGCGGGGCAGGCTTGGGCCTGTCCCGCCCATTTTCATGGTGGCGTGCCGACAAGGGCCGCCACTTCATCCTGAAAAACGGATCACGGATCGATCATGTCCAGGAAACGCACTTCCCCCAATCGCAACGTTCAGATCGCCGACCAGATTCAGCGCGACCTGTCCGAACTCATCATGCGCGAGGTCAAAGACCCGCGTATCGGCATCGTGACCATCCAGAGCGTGGAGCTCACGCCGGACTACGCGCACGCGAAGGTCTACTTCACCGCGCTTACCGGTGACCCGGAAAAGACGCAGGAGGCGCTGAATCACGCGTCGGGTCACCTGCACAACCTGCTGTTCAAGCGCCTGCACATTCATACGGTGCCGACGCTGCATTTCCATTACGACCAGACGATCGAGAAGGCCGTCGAAATGTCGCGCCTGATCAAGGAAGCGAACTCGACGCGCGCGAAGGACGACGACGAGGCCGACGCACCCGCGAAGGACGACTGAGTTCGACCGGCCTATGACGAATGCAGCACCCCAACGTCCGCGCGTGCCCCGGCGCGTGCTGGATGGCGTCCTCCTGCTTGACAAGCCGGTCGGCCTGTCGAGCAACGATGCGCTGATTCGCGCGAAGCGCCTGCTCCTCGCGAAGAAAGCCGGCCACACCGGCACGCTCGATCCGCTGGCTTCGGGCCTGCTGCCGCTGTGTTTCGGCGAGGCGACCAAGTTTTCGCAGGACTTGCTCGAGGCCGACAAGACCTACGAAGCGACGATGCGTCTTGGCCAGCGCACGGCTACCGGCGATGCGGAAGGCGACGTGATCGACACGCGGCCGGTCGAATGCGACCGGGCGGCGGTGGAAGCCGCGCTCGTGCGCTTCACCGGCGAGATCGTGCAGGTGCCGCCGATGTATTCGGCGCTCAAGCGCGACGGCAAGCCGCTGTACGAATACGCGCGTGCGGGCCAGACCGTCGAGCGGGAAGGCCGTAACGTGACGATTCATGCGCTCGAACTGCTCGCTTGCGAGCTGCCCGACGTGACGTTTCGCGTGACCTGCAGCAAGGGCACGTATGTGCGTACGCTCGCGGAAGACATCGGCGAGGCGCTCGGTTGCGGGGCGCATCTGACGATGCTGCGTCGTACGGGCGTCGGTGCGTTGACGCTCGAACATGCGGTGACGCTCGATGCGCTGTCGGATGCAGCCGAAGCGGCACGCGATGCCTGGCTCCAGCCGGTCGATGCGTTGCTGTCGACGTTTCCGGCGGTTCGTCTCGACGATGCGTCCGCGAAGCGGTTCCTGCACGGCCAGCGTCTGCCGTTGTCGGCGCTCGGGCCGATCGAGGCGGCCGACGGCGAGCGCGTGCGTGTATACGACGCCACGCGGCTGCTCGGCGTGGCGCGCAAGGCGAATGGTGTACTGGCACCGGAACGGCTCGTCGTGACGGCTGCATGACGCTACGGCGCGCGTGCGCCGCAGTCGGCGTCCGAACAAGAAAAAGCCCGGTCGAAACGACCGGGCTTTTTGGTTTGGTGCGTCGGTATTCCGGCTTGGGCGTTCAGTGCGCCGCCGATGCGGCCGCCCCGGCATCGCCGCCGCCCGCGCGTTCGGGCTTCGTGATCCAGATCAGTCCGATCAGCAGCACGAAGATCGCCGCCGAAATGTAGAACAGATCGTTCACGCCGAGCTGCGCAGCCTGCTGCGTGGCCATGTTGTTGATCAGGCCGTGTGCCTGCTCGGGCGTGAGCCCGAGATTGCCCATCTGAGTGACGGCCTGGTTGAACGTCGGGTTGTACGGGTTCGCCTGCTCGACCAGTTGCGCGTGGTGAAAGTTGTTCCGATGATCCCACGCGGTCTGGAAGATCGACGTACCGATGCCGCCGCACATGATCCGCACGAAGTTCGACAGGCCGGACGCCGCGGGAATGCGGTGGCCCGGCAGGCCGGACAGCGTGATCGACACGAGCGGGATGAAGAAGCCGGCCATCGCGATCCCCTGCACGAGCGTCGGCAGCGTCAGCGACCACTCGTCGACGCCCGTCGTGTAGCGCGAACGCATCCAGAAGCACAGCGCGAACGTGAGGAATGACGCCGTCGAGATGAAGCGCGGATCGGTGCGCGGCAGATACTTCCCGGTGAGTGGCGACAACAGGATGGCGAACAACCCGACCGGCGCCATCACGAGGCCGGCGTCGGTCGCGGTGTAGCCGATTTGCGTCTGCAGCCACAGCGGCAGCAGCACGAGATTGCCGAAGTACAGGCCGTACCCGATCGACAGCGCGACCGTGCCGCCGGTGAAGTTTCTTATACGGAACAGCGACAGGTCGACGACCGGGTGCTCGGCGGTCAGCTCCCAGATCACGAAGAACGCGAAAGCAATGACAGCCGTCAGCGCGAGCACGACGATCGTCGTCGACGCGAACCAGTCCAGATCCTTGCCCTTGTCGAGCATGATCTGCAGCGAGCCGACCCACACGACCAGCAGCGCCAGGCCCACGCCGTCGATCGGCGCACGGCGCACGGCCGACTCCCGACTCCGGTAGATCACCCACGTCGCGGCGGCGGCGGCGATGCCAACCGGGATGTTGACGTAGAAAATCCACGGCCACGAATAGTTGTCCGAGATCCAGCCGCCGAGAATGGGGCCCGCGACGGGCGCGATCAGCGTCGTCATCGCCCATAGTGCGAGCGCCATTGGCGCCTTCGCGCGCGGATAGCTCGATAGCAGGAGCGCTTGCGACAGCGGAATCATCGGGCCCGCGACGGCACCCTGGAGCACGCGCGACGCGAGCAGGAATGGCAGGCTCGGCGCCAGCCCGCACATCCACGACGAGATGACGAACAGGATGATCGACACGAGGAACAGGCGGACTTGCCCGAAACGGTCGGTCAGCCAGCCGGTCAGCGGCACCGAGATTGCGTTCGCGACCGCGAACGACGTGATGACCCACGTGCCCTGGTCGGACGACACGCCGAGGTCGCCCGAGATGGTCGGGATCGCGACGTTCGCGATGGACGTGTCGAGCACGTTCATGAACACCGCGAGCGATACCGCGATCGTCCCGAGCAGGAGTTGTCCGCCTTGCAGGGGCGGATGGGAGACAGGAGCCTGTGCCATGTGGGTTGTCTTTCCGGAGTCGGAACGGTTACATCATTTTCGCGGCGCTGCCTGACTTCGCCGCGACGGGCGCCGACGCGCTGCCGCCTGCGTTCTCGGCGATGATGCGTGCGATTTCGGCATCGGCTTCGTCGCCGTACTTCGCGAACACGTTGGTCTCGTAGACGGTGTTCGGCGCGTTGACGAGCTGGTCGCCGCGTTCGTCCTTGATGTCCACGTCGACCTGCATCGACAGGCCGATGCGCAGCGGATGCTTGTCGAGATCCTTCGGGTCGAGTTCGATCCGCACCGGCAGGCGCTGGACGACCTTGATCCAGTTGCCGGTCGCGTTCTGCGCCGGCAGCAGCGAGAACGCCGAGCCCGTACCGGCCGAGAAGCCGACGACCTTGCCGTGGTAGGTGACCGACGAGCCGTAGATGTCGGCCGTCATCTCGACCGGCTGGCCGATCCGCATGTGCTTCAGCTGGACTTCCTTGAAGTTCGCGTCGACCCACACGGCGTTCAGCGGCACCACCGACATCAGCGGCGTGCCCGGCGACACGCGCTGGCCGACCTGCACCGAGCGCTTCGCGACGTAGCCGGTGACCGGCGCCGGCAGCACGTTACGCGCGTTCGCGAGGTAGGCGTCGCGAACCTTCGCGGCGGCGGCCATCACGTTCGGGTGCGAGGCGATCGTCGTGTTCGCGGTCAGCGCGCGATTCGATGCGAGCTGCTGCTGCGCGGCGTCGACCGACGCCTGCGCGGCCTTCACCGCGTCGCGTGCGTGCGAGATTTCTTCCTGCGACACGGCGCCCGTCTGTGCGACAGCCAGGCGGCGACGCAGGTCGTCCTGGGCCTTCGACAGGTCGGACTGGCGCAGCGCGACTTGCGCGCGGTACTGGTCGTCGTTGACGAACAGGCCGCGCACCTGGCGCACCGTCTGCGCAAGGTTTGCTTCCGCCTGCTGCAGCGCGACCTGCGAATCGGCCGGGTCGAGCACGACCAGCGGGTCGCCGGACTTGACCGTCTGCGTATCGTCCGCCTTCACGGCGATCACGGTGCCGGTGACCTGCGGCGTGATCTGCACGACGTTGCCGTTCACGTACGCATCGTCGGTGCCTTCATGGAAGCGGGCGACGAGGAAGTAGTACAGGCCGTATGCGATGGCCGCGATCACGATGACCGCGACGAGCAGCGTCATCATTCGTTTGCGCTTGCCGTTGTTCTGCGGCTGCGCGCTGGCGGCGTTTTGTTGGTCGCTCATGGCGATTTTCTCCGTCCGTTATTTCGAGTGTCTGCGTAGTGGTGGCGCCGGCTCAGTTGGCGGCCTGTTTGTTCGGCGTGGCGGCGTCGGGCGCGGCGAGCGGTGTGCCGGTTGCGTCGAACCCGCCGCCCAGTGCCTTGATCAGCGCGAGCTGCATGTCGCGGCGACGCATCTTCAGGTTGGTCACCGTCTGCTCCGATGCGAGGCGGTTGCTGTCCGCCGTCAGCACCTGCAGTTGCGGCGACAGGCCGGCCTTGTAGCGGATGACCGCGAGATCGTACGCGCGCGTCGATGCGTCGAGCGCGCGTTGGGCGTCGCCCATCTGGCGATCGACCGCGCGGATCGACGCGACCTGCGTCGCGACGTCGTTCAGCGCGCTGATCAGCGTCTGGTTGTAGTTCGCGACCGACAGGTCGAAGTCGGCGTAGCGGCCCTTGAGCTGGGCGCGCAGCGCGCCGGCATCGAAGATCGGCAGGTGGATCGCCGGGCCGAACTGCGCCTGGCGGCTCGCGAAGTTCAGGAATTTGCCCCAGCCGAACGCATCGAAGCCGAAACCGGCCGCGAGGTTCACGTCGGGATAGAACTCGGCCTTCGCTTCCTTCACGTCGTGCATCGCGGCTTCGACCTGCCAGCGCGCGGCGACGATGTCGGGGCGGCGCGACACGAGATCGGCCGGCAGGTTGCCGGGCAGCGTGACGTCGCCGGTCGGGTTCATCACCGGCGCGGCGATCTGCAGCCCGCGATCCGGACCCTTGCCGAGCAGCGCGGCGAGCTGGTAGCGCACCGTCGTGATCTGGCCGTCGAGGTCCGACAGCGAAGCCTGCGTGGTCGCGATGTTGCCGCGCGCCGTCTGGCGTTCGACGTTGGTGTCGAGGCCGGCCGAGACGCGGCCGTCGGTGATCTTGCCCACCGTCTCACGGTTGGTGATCTCGCGCTGCGCGATGTCGCGCAGCGCATAGAGCTGCGCGAGCGAGTTGTAGGTGCGCGCGACTGACGACGCGAGCGTGATGCGCGCCTGCTGCATGTCGGCTTCGGCGGCCTTTTCCTGCGACACGGCCGTGTGCAGGCGTTCGCGGTTCTTGCCCCACAGGTCGAGTTCCCAGGACGCGCTCGCGAGCGCATTGTTCTCGCTGTACCACTGGCCGCCGTACGGGGGCGGGAACAGCGCGTTCGACGAGTACAGCTCGCGCGTCCACGAATAGCTGGCTTCGGCCTTCGGCATCAGGTTCGATCGCGACGATTCGATGTACGACGATGCCTTCGCGATGCGCGCTTGCGCCTGGGCGATCGACGGATTGCCTTGCAGCGCTTCGTCGATCAGCTTCGGCAGTTGCGGATCGCCGAACTGGCTGGCCCAGTCGAGCGCCGGCCACTGGCCGCCCTGGGCCGGGAGGCTCTGCGCGGACTCGAATTGCGATGCGGGGGCGATCTGCTTGTCGCTCTTGATGCCGATGTAGTTTGCGCAGCCCGCCAGTGCGAATGCGGCGACCGCGGCGGCGACGGCGGCGCGGCACGACCCGCCGCGCACGGACAACGGGGAGGACTTCATCGCGCTGACCCCTGACTCGGAATGAATGATGGACACTGCAAGGATTTCCTTACAATAAACTGTCAAAAGTAATTGTTATGGCAACTATTACGTGATGCCGCCGCCGGCCGTCTCGCAATAGTTGCTGAGAATGCGGCGCAGCATGCTCTTCAGGAACCCGACTTCTTCCGGTGTAAATCCGTCCAGCACCTGATCGAGCACGCTGCGGAAAATGGGCGGCAGCTGTTCGGCAAGTGCGCGGCCTTCATCGGTCAGTTCGAGGCGGACGACGCGCCGGTCCTCGATGCTGCGCACGCGGGACAGCAGGCCGCGTTTCTCGACCCGGTCGAGCAGGCGCGTGACCGCGCTCGCATCGATCCCGTATTCGCGCGCGAGCTCGGCGGCCGTCGAACACCTGCCGACCGCGATCATGAACAGCATGCTCGCCTGCGTGCCCGTGATGCCGAGCTCTTCCTGCGTGCGTTGCGTGACGAGGTTGGTCATCACCGACTTCACGCGCGACATCAGATAACCGACGCTGTCGTTCATCTGATACGAGGACAGCGACGAGACGGGTGGTTGGGTAGAGGAATCCGGCATAAAACCCTGAAGCTGCAATAGTTGACTAGGCAGCAGTATAGGCACAATTGCTTGCCGCGGCAAATGTTAATCGAACGGCAAAGCGCGCGCTGCGCGGTGCGAAAATCCCTCTCGGGGACAAGGTTTTGCGGTGTGCCAGGCGATGGCGCATTCGATCGCTTCGCCGGTTCACGAGCAGGGCTGGCGGGCCCGGTTTTGTCGCGTCGCGACGTGTCCGTCAGCTCTCGACATTCTCGCGTGCTATAATGTTAGGCTTTCCAAGCTGCAACAGCGCGCGCCCGTGAAAACGAGCGGGCGCGTTTGCGCGTTCAAACGATTTCCAGGTTTCTATGACCCGCGCCCTTCGCAATATCGCCATCATCGCTCACGTCGACCACGGCAAGACGACGCTCGTCGACCAACTGCTTCGCCAGTCCGGCACCTTCCGCGACAACCAGCAAGTCGCCGAGCGTGTGATGGACTCGAACGACATCGAAAAGGAGCGCGGGATCACGATTCTCGCGAAGAACTGCGCGGTCGAATACGAAGGCACGCACGTCAACATCGTCGACACCCCGGGCCACGCGGACTTCGGCGGTGAAGTCGAGCGCGTGCTGTCGATGGTCGACTCGGTGCTGCTGCTGGTCGACGCGGTCGAAGGCCCGATGCCGCAGACCCGCTTCGTCACGAAGAAGGCGCTTGCGCTCGGCCTGAAGCCGATCGTCGTCGTCAACAAGATCGACCGCCCGGGCGCGCGCATCGACTGGGTGATCAACCAGACCTTCGACCTGTTCGACAAGCTCGGCGCGACCGAGGAGCAGCTCGACTTCCCGATCGTCTACGCGTCGGGCCTGAACGGCTACGCGTCGCTCGACCCGGCCGCGCGCGAAGGCGACATGCGCCCGCTGTTCGAGGCGATCCTCGAGCACGTGCCGGTTCGCCCGGCCGATCCGGAAGCGCCGCTGCAGCTCCAGATCACGTCGCTCGACTATTCGACGTACGTCGGCCGGATCGGCGTCGGCCGCATCACGCGCGGCCGCATCAAGCCGGGTCAGCCGGTCGTGATGCGCTTCGGCCCGGAAGGCGACGTGCTGAACCGCAAGATCAACCAGGTGCTGTCGTTCAAGGGCCTTGAGCGCGTGCAGGTCGAATCGGCCGAAGCGGGCGACATCGTGCTGATCAACGGTATTGAAGACGTCGGCATCGGCGCGACGATCTGCGCGGTCGACACGCCGGAAGCGTTGCCGATGATCACCGTCGACGAACCGACGCTGACGATGAACTTCCTCGTCAACTCGTCGCCGCTCGCGGGCCGCGAAGGCAAGTTCGTGACGAGCCGCCAGATCCGCGACCGCCTGATGAAGGAACTGAACCACAACGTCGCGCTGCGCGTGAAGGACACGGGCGACGAAACGGTGTTCGAAGTGTCGGGCCGCGGCGAGCTGCACCTGACCATTCTCGTCGAGAACATGCGCCGCGAAGGCTACGAGCTGGCCGTGTCGCGTCCGCGCGTCGTGATGCAGGAAATCGACGGCGTGCGTCACGAGCCGTACGAGCTGCTGACGGTCGACGTCGAGGACGAACACCAGGGCGGCGTGATGGAAGAACTCGGCCGCCGCAAGGGCGAAATGCTCGACATGGCGTCGGACGGCCGCGGCCGCACGCGTCTGGAATACAAGATCTCGGCACGTGGCCTGATCGGCTTCCAGAGCGAATTCCTGACGCTCACGCGCGGCACGGGCCTGATGAGCCACATCTTCGATTCGTACGCACCGGTCAAGGACGGCTCGGTCTTCGAGCGCCGCAACGGCGTGCTGATCTCGCAGGACGACGGCGCGGCCGTGGCCTACGCACTGTGGAAGCTGCAGGATCGCGGCCGCATGTTCGTGAAGCCGGGCGACGCGCTGTATGAGGGCATGATCATCGGCATCCACAGCCGCGACAACGACCTCGTCGTGAACCCGATCAAGGGCAAGCAGCTGACCAACGTGCGTGCGTCGGGTACCGACGAAGCCGTGCGTCTCGTGCCGCCGGTCCAGATGTCGCTCGAGTACGCGGTCGAATTCATTGACGACGACGAACTCGTGGAAGTGACGCCGCAGTCGATCCGCCTGCGCAAGCGCTTCCTGAAGGAGCACGAGCGTCGCCGCGCGAGCCGCGAAGGCGCGGTCGACTAAGCGTTCGACCGTTCGCTGCATCACGAAAAAGGCTGCCCGCGGGCAGCCTTTTTCGCATCTGCGCGACGCGCAACCGGATTGCCTGCAAAACACTGTTCCCGCGGGTCGTGGCAATCCGGCAAAACCCCGTCGCGCGGTGCTTTCGGGCACATTTCGCCGTGAACTCCGGTATCGGTTCTGTGATATGCTGCGCGCACGCAAGTTTTAGGTCCTTCCAAGCAAGACTTGATTCGCAATCCGCTAAACGGTCAGGCCGTGTCGCGGAAGGTTGAGTAACCCGCTATTTCTCGAGAAGCTCGAAGAAAGGTGAGCGTAAAATGTCAGATGTAATGAAGCAGTTTCAGCTGAACTCCTATCTGTTCGGCGGCAATGCTTCGTACGTTGAAGAACTGTACGATGCATATCTCAACAATCCGGCGTCGGTGCCGGAGAACTGGCGAGAGTATTTCGACGCGCTGCAGAATGTGCCTGCAACGGACGGCTCGAATGCCAATGACGTCGCTCACTTCCCGATCGTCGAATCGTTCGCCGAGCGCGCGAAGGCCAATGCCTTCATCCCGCGCGAAAGCAGCACCAACCTGGCTGCCGCACGCAAGCAGGTTCACGTCCAGTCCCTCATCAGCGCGTATCGCTTCCTTGGCTCGCAATGGGCCAATCTGGATCCCCTGAAGCGCCGCGAACGTCCCGCCATTCCCGAGCTCGAACCCGCGTTCTACGACTTCTCCGAAGGCGATCTCGACCAGACGTACAGCGCAAGCAACCTGTATTTCGGTTTCGACCAGGCTTCGCTGCGCGATATCGTCAAGGGCCTGCGCGACACGTACTGCGGCACGATCGGCGCCGAATACATGTACATCAGCGATCCGGAACAGAAGCGCTGGTGGCAGGAGCGCCTGGAGTCGACCCGCGCGACGCCGAACTTCTCGATCGACGAGAAGAAGCACATCCTGAATCGCCTGACGGCCGCCGAAGGCCTCGAGCGTTACCTGCACACCAAGTACGTCGGCCAGAAGCGCTTCTCGCTCGAAGGCGGCGAAAGCTTCATCGCGGCGATGGACGAAGTCGTCCAGCACGCGGGCAAGCGCGGCGTGCAGGAAATCATCATCGGCATGGCCCACCGCGGCCGCCTGAACGTGCTGGTCAACACGCTGGGCAAGATGCCGGCCGACCTGTTCGCCGAATTCGAAGGCAAGCACGTCGACGACCTGCCGGCCGGTGACGTGAAGTACCACAAGGGCTTCTCGTCGGACGTGTCGACGGAAGGCGGCCCGGTCCACCTGTCGCTCGCGTTCAACCCGTCGCACCTCGAAATCGTGAACCCGGTGGTCGAAGGTTCCGCGAAGGCGCGGATGGACCGCCGCGGCGACGAAGACGGCCTGCAGGTGCTGCCGGTGCAGATCCACGGCGACGCGGCCTTCGCGGGCCAGGGCGTCGTGATGGAAACGCTGAACCTCGCGCAGACGCGCGGCTACGGCACGCACGGCACGCTGCACATCGTCATCAACAACCAGATCGGCTTCACGACGTCCGACCCGCGCGATGCGCGCTCGACGCTGTACTGTACCGACGTCGTCAAGATGATCGAGGCGCCGGTGCTGCACGTGAATGGCGACGATCCGGAAGCCGTGATCCTCGCGACGCAGATCGCGATCGACTACCGGATGCAGTTCCACAAGGATGTCGTGATCGACATCGTCTGCTTCCGCAAGCTGGGTCACAACGAGCAGGACACGCCGGCGGTCACGCAGCCGCTGATGTACAAGAAGATCGCGCAGCACCCGGGCACCCGTGCGCTGTACGCCGAGAAGCTCGTGCAGCAGGGCGTGATCACCGCGGAAGACGCCGACAACTACGTGAAGGCGTACCGCAAGGCGATGGACGACGGTCACCACACGGTCGACCCGGTCCTGTCGAACTACAAGAGCAAGTACGCGGTCGACTGGGTGCCGTTCCTGAACCGCAAGTGGACCGATGCTGCCGATACGGCCGTGCCGCTCGCCGAACTGAAGCGCCTCGGCGAACGCATCACGACGGTCCCGGAAAACTTCAAGGTCCACCCGCTCGTCGAGCGCGTGATCAACGACCGCCGCAACATGGCGCGTGGCGACCAGCCGCTCGACTGGGGCATGGGCGAACACCTCGCATTCGCGTCGCTCGTCGCATCGGGCTACTCGGTGCGCCTGACGGGCCAGGACTCGGGCCGCGGTACGTTCACGCACCGTCACGCGGTGCTGCACGACCAGAATCGCGAGCGCTGGAACGACGGTACGTACGTGCCGCTGCAGAACATCGCCGAAGGTCAGGCGAAGTTCACGGTGATCGACTCGGTGCTGTCGGAAGAAGCGGTGCTGGGCTTCGAATACGGTTACTCGACCGCCGAGCCGAACACGCTCGTGCTGTGGGAAGCGCAGTTCGGCGACTTCGTCAACGGCGCGCAGGTCGTGATCGACCAGTTCATCTCGTCGGGCGAAGTGAAGTGGGGCCGCGTGTCGGGCCTCACGATGCTGCTGCCGCACGGCTATGAAGGGCAAGGTCCGGAACACTCGTCGACGCGTATTGAGCGTTTCCTGCAGCTGTGTGCCGATCACAACATGCAGGTCGTTCAGCCGACGACGCCGGCGCAGATTTTCCACCTGCTGCGCCGCCAGATGATCCGCTTGTTCCGCAAGCCGCTGATCGTCGCAACGCCGAAGTCGCTGCTGCGTCACAAGGAAGCCGTGTCGGACCTGTCGGAACTGGCGAAGGGTTCGTTCCAGCCGGTGCTGGGCGAAACCGACGGCGGCATCGACGCGAAGAAGGTCAAGCGCGTGCTGGTGTGCTCGGGCCGCGTGTATTACGACCTCGTCGCACATCGCCGCGAAGCGAAGGCGAACGACGTCGCGATCATCCGTATCGAGCAGCTGTATCCGTTCGCGCACAAGCAGTTCGAAGCCGAAATGAAGAAGTACGAGAACGCGACTGAAGTGGTCTGGGTGCAGGACGAGCCGCAGAACCAGGGCCCCTGGTTCTACGTCGAGCACCATCTGAAGGAAGGCATGAAGGAAGGGCAGAAGCTGGCATACAGCGGCCGTCCGGCTTCGGCCTCGCCGGCGGTTGGCTACTACGCGAAGCACTACGAGCAGCAGAAGGCCCTGATTGAAGGTGCTTTCGGCCGCCTGAAGAGCGCATCGATCGCGAAATAACCGACGGAAGCGAAACGGGAAGGCGCGCGGCGCTTTCCCGTCTCTTCCGGCCTGCCGGGCGCGTGGCGCGCCGCATCGGCCGAAGGAATCGCACGAACCTCGTCATACCCCAGATTAAGCATCCAGGAAAATCACATGGCTATCGTAGAAGTCAAAGTCCCCCAGCTTTCGGAGTCGGTTTCGGAAGCGACCATGCTGCAGTGGAAGAAGAAGCCGGGCGAAGCAGTCGCACAGGACGAAATCCTGATCGAACTCGAGACCGACAAGGTCGTGCTCGAAGTGCCGGCACCGGCAGCGGGCGTGCTCGCGCAAGTGCTGCAGAACGACGGTGACACGGTGGTTGCCGATCAAGTGATCGCGACGATCGACACCGAAGCGAAGGCAGGTGCCGCCGAAGCAGCGGCGGGCGCCGCCGAAGTCAAGCCGGCCGCCGCGCCTGCTGCGGCTGCACCGGCAGCCCAGCCGGCCGCCGCGACGGCATCGAGCTCGGCCGCCGCATCGCCGGCTGCATCGAAGCTGCTGGCCGAGAAGGGCCTGTCGGCGGGCGACGTCGCAGGTTCGGGCCGCGACGGCCGCGTCACGAAGGGCGACGCGCTGGCCGCAGGCAGCGCACCGAAGGCCGCTCCGGCCGCCGCACCGGCCAAGGCCGCTGCCGCGAAGCCGTCGCTGCCGGAAGTGAAGGTGCCGGCGTCGGCAACGACCTGGCTGAACGACCGTCCGGAGCAACGCGTGCCGATGTCGCGCCTGCGTGCGCGTATCGCCGAGCGCCTGCTCGAATCGCAGCAGACCAACGCGATCCTGACGACGTTCAACGAAGTCAACATGGCTCCGGTCATGGAGCTGCGCAACAAGTACAAGGACAAGTTCGAGAAGGAACATGGCGTGAAGCTCGGCTTCATGTCGTTCTTCGTGAAGGCGGCTGTTCACGCGCTGAAGAAGTTCCCGCTCGTGAACGCGTCGATCGACGGTAACGACATCGTCTACCACGGCTACTTCGACATCGGTATCGCCGTCGGCTCGCCGCGTGGCCTCGTGGTGCCGATCCTGCGCAACGCGGACCAGATGAGCCTCGCCGACATCGAAAAGAAGATCGCCGAATTCGGCCAGAAGGCGAAGGACGGCAAGCTGTCGATCGAGGAGATGACGGGCGGTACGTTCTCGATCTCGAACGGCGGCGTGTTCGGCTCGATGCTGTCGACGCCGATCATCAACCCGCCGCAGTCGGCCATCCTCGGCGTGCACGCGACGAAGGAGCGTCCGGTCGTCGAGAACGGCCAGATCGTGATCCGTCCGATCAACTACCTCGCGCTGTCGTACGACCACCGCATCATCGACGGTCGCGAAGCCGTGCTGTCGCTCGTCGCGATGAAGGATGCGCTGGAAGATCCGGCACGCCTGCTGCTCGACCTGTAAGCCGAGTCTCACTGCATCGACCCGCTCCGCGGGTTCGCGCACACGCGTGAACCCGCGGGCGTACAAGTAGAAAGGATTGTCATGTCCAAGGAATTTGACGTCGTCGTGATCGGCGCCGGCCCCGGCGGCTACATCGCCGCGATTCGCGCCGCGCAGCTCGGCAAGACCGTTGCCTGTATCGAGAAGTGGAAGAACCCGGCCGGCGCGCTGAAGCTCGGCGGCACCTGCCTGAACGTCGGCTGCATTCCGTCGAAGGCGCTGCTCGCCTCGTCGGAAGAGTTCGAGAACGCGTCGCATCACCTGGTCGACCACGGCATCACGGTCGACGGCGTGAAGATCGACGTCGCGAAGATGCTCGGCCGCAAGGATGCGATCGTCGAGAAAATGACGAGCGGGATCGAGTTCCTGTTCAAGAAGAACAAGATCACCTGGCTGAAGGGCCATGGCAAGTTCACCGGCAAGACCGACGCCGGCGTGCAGATCGAAGTGAGCGGCGAGGGTGAAACCGAAGTCGTCACCGCGAAGAACGTGATCATCGCGACGGGCTCGAAGGCGCGTCACCTGCCGGGCATCCCGGTCGACAACAAGATCGTGTCGGACAACGAAGGTGCGCTGACGTTCGACTCGGTGCCGAAGAAGCTCGCCGTGATCGGCGCAGGCGTGATCGGCCTCGAGCTCGGCTCGGTGTGGCGTCGCCTCGGTGCCGAAGTGACGGTGCTCGAAGCGCTGCCGGCATTCCTCGGCGCGGCCGACGAAGCGCTCGCGAAGGAAGCGGCCAAGCTGTTCAAGAAGCAAGGTCTCGACATCCATCTCGGCGTGAAGATCGGCGAAGTGAAGACGACCGCGAACGGCGTGTCGATCGCCTACACCGACAAGGACGGCAACGCGCAGACGCTCGACGCCGACCGCCTGATCGTGTCGGTCGGCCGTGTGCCGAACACCGACAACCTCGGCCTCGAGGCGATCGGCCTGAAGGCGAACGAGCGCGGCTTCATCGACGTGGACGACCACTGCCGTACGGCGGTGCCGAACGTGTACGCGATCGGCGACGTGGTGCGCGGCCCGATGCTCGCGCACAAGGCGGAAGACGAAGGCGTGCTGGTCGCGGAAGTGATCGACGGCCAGAAGCCGCACATCGACTACAACTGCATTCCGTGGGTGATCTACACGTACCCGGAAATCGCGTGGGTCGGCAAGACGGAGCAGCAGCTGAAGGCGGAAGGCCGCGAGATCAAGTCGGGCAAGTTCCCGTTCTCGATCAACGGCCGCGCACTCGGCATGAACGCGCCGGACGGTTTCGTGAAGATGATCGCGGATGCGAAGACCGACGAGCTGCTCGGCGTGCACGTGATCGGCGCGAACGCGTCGGACCTGATCGCGGAAGCCGTGGTGGCGATGGAATTCAAGGCGGCGTCGGAAGACATCGCCCGCATCTGCCATCCGCACCCGTCGATGTCGGAAGTGATGCGCGAAGCGGCGCTCGCCGTCGACAAGCGCTCGCTGAACAGCTGAGCATGGTGTAGCGCCTGTCGGCCATCGGCCGGCGCAGCCGTCTCTTGACGAAGGCGGGCGGGGTTTCCCGCTCGCCTTCGTTCTTTCCGGTTTGCCCGATGAACGTCACCGAATACTACACGCGCGAACTGACCACGCGCGGCTATCAGTCCGATCCCGCCCAGCGCGCGGCCGTCGATCGCCTGCAGCGTTGCTTCGACGAGTGGGTCGAATACAAGGCGCGCCGCTCGAACGCGTTCAAGAAGCTGATCAATCACCCGGATCTCCCGCGCGGCGTCTACATGTGGGGCGGGGTGGGCCGCGGCAAGAGCTTCCTGATGGACAGCTTCTACGCCGTCGTGCCCGTGCAGCGCAAGACGCGCCTGCATTTCCACGAGTTCATGCGCGAAGTGCACCGCGAGCTCGAGGAACTGAAAGGGCAGGCCGATCCGCTCGACGAACTCGCGCGGCGCATCGCGAAGCGCTACCGGCTGATCTGCTTCGACGAATTCCACGTGTCGGACATCGCGGACGCGATGATCCTGTACCGTCTGCTCGACCGCCTGTTCAACAACGGCGTGCAGTTCGTGATGACGTCCAACTACGATCCCGACGACCTGTATCCGGACGGCCTGCATCGCGACCGCATGCTGCCGGCGATCGCGCTGATCAAGGACAAGCTCGACGTGCTGAACGTCGACGCGGGCGTCGACTACCGTCAGCGCACGCTCGCACAGGTGAAGATGTATCACACGCCGCTCGGTGCGGACGCCGATCGCGAACTGCGTCATGCGTTCGGCAAGCTCGCGGCGGTACCCGACGAAAGCCCGATCCTGCATATCGAGAAGCGCGAGCTGAAGGCGCTGCGCAAGGCGGACGGCGTCGTCTGGTTCGACTTCGCGACGCTGTGCGGCGGCCCGCGATCGCAGAACGACTATCTCGAGCTGGCGAGCCGCTTCCATGCGATCGTGTTGTCCGAGGTGCCGCAGATGTCGCCGCGGATGGCGTCCGAGGCGCGACGCTTCACGTGGCTCATCGACGTGCTGTACGACCACAAGGTCAAGCTGCTGATGTCGGCGGCGGTGCCGGCGGAGGCGTTGTACGTCGAAGGCCCGATGGCCAACGAATTCGCGCGCACGGTGTCGCGAATCGTCGAGATGCAGTCGAAGGAGTATCTCGAAACGCCGCGTCGCATCGTCGATACGTCGCTGACCTGATTGCGTCGTCCGGGTAATCGACGGGATTCAAACGTCAATTCCGGTCAAATTCGCGCAATCTCGGGGTATTTTCGGATTTGTCTTATATTCATCGTTGAGGTGAGCCGATATCGTTGTGTCATGGTTACCAAGGCTGGAGATGTCCATGACACCGTATCGCGATCTGACCGACCACGAGTGGCGCTGCGTTGCGCCGCTTCTGCCCGAAATGCAGCCGCGCACCGAGTTGCGCGGTCGTCCGTTAGCCAATACGCGCGCCGTCCTGAACGGCGTGCTTTGGGTGATCTACAGCGGCGCAACGTGGTCTGCCATACCGCGCCGTTACCCGTCGTATCAAACTTGCCATCGCCGCTTCAAGGTCTGGCACGAGACGGGCACGCTGTTGAACGTGATGCGTGAACTCTACGGCGATTCGGGCGTGAATCTGTGCAATGAATTGTCCGCACGGATGCGCAAGCACACGCAATCGAAGGCGGCGGAGGCGCGTAGCAATGCGGTACCCGCGTATCGCACACCGGGCGCCTACGCGCCCGACTCGCTGAAGCACGCGGCGTGATGCGGATCGGTTTCCGTCACGCCCGCACCCAAAGAAAATCGGCCTGACGACTTCGTCGCAGGCCGATTTTTCATTGCGCCGCGCGAGTCGGCAGCGTGCTGCGTTATTGCTGGCGAACCCAGGTCTGCGACCGGCCGAGCAGCGATACGCCGATGTAACCGCGCACCACGAGTTTCTGGCCGCCGTCTTCAAGTGTCATCTTGCACTTGTAGACCTTGCCGTTTTCCGGGTCGAGGATGTTGCCGCCGTCCCAGTGGTCGCCTTCCTTCTTCATCGCCTTGATGATCGTCATGCCCTTGATGAGCTGATCCTTGCGCTCGTCCGTGCAGGCGGTGCAGCGGCGATCGGGCGTATCGTTCGCGCCGAGGCCCTTGACGACCTTGCCCGTCAGCGCACCGTCGCCGTCTTCGGCGATCTGCACGAGTGCCTTCGGCTGATGGGTGTTGTCGTCGATCGTCTGCCACATGCCGATGGGGCTGTCGGCCTGTGCGAACGTGGGGGCTGCGCAGGCGAGCAGTGCACCGGCAACGGCGATTGCACGCAACGGGCGGGTCAGTTGAATCATTGTCATCCTCCTTGTTTTGCATGTCGTGTTCATTCGCCCGCACGACCGTCTGCATGGGGCGGGCATGTTGCGAGCTTCGCCAGAATACGTGAAACCGCGTGCCACGTTTGATAGAGGGGACTCTAATCGAAACAGCCCGCGTGAAGCGGGCTGTTTGGTGTCCGATCAGTTGAGCTGATACGAGAAAGCCGCGTTGATGCGCGGGCTGCGCGACGCGCTTTCGACGGGTGCGTCGCCGATCGGCTTCGCGATGTTCAGGTCGAGACTGTAGAAGCGGCTGTCCGTGAATCGCACGCCGATGCCGACCGACGACATGCGGTTTGGTGACGGCGTGCCCGAGTGCAGGTATACGCGCGCCATGTCGTACGCGACGTACGGCGTGATCGATTTCAGATACGTCCAGCCCGGCGTGAAGCCGCGATTGACCTCCAGCGACATCCCCCAGCCCGAGTCACCTGACGCTTCGCCAGGCTGATAACCGAGCGCGTAGCGCGTCGAGCCGAACGAGATCTGTTCGGACGTTGGCAGCGAGTCGGGACTGTATTGACCGGTCAGCGAAACCGATGTGCCGATTCGGAACGGCCATTCGTTGGTTTGCGTGACAGTCGCGCCGGTGCGGACGAAGGTCAGCGAAGTCGGGTCCGCATACGTGACCCCCACGCCGTTAACCAGGCCTGTCTGTGATTTCGATGCACCGAGGATGTCGAACGCCTTGGCCACGTTGACGCTCAGTTTTCGCACCTGTTTCGGTTCGACGCTGGTGTAGTCGAGCTGCAGTTGCAGCACGCGAACTTGAGACCGGTTGTCAAGCGTATTGCCGTTGATCTGGTTTTGATAGTGGTCTTCGTTATGAGCCGCGTAGCCCGATACCGTACCGAGCAAGCTGCGTTGATTGTTCAGCAGTATTGGGTAGGATGCCGAAAGACCGAGTTTCTCGTTCTTCACAGTACGCTGAACGGTTGACGGCAACCCCGGATTGTCGGTCGGCTTGCCGCGATACGTACTTGCATCGAGGCGCGTGATCAGGCCGCTGCTGCCGACGGGCACCGCGCCGCTGAACGCGAAGTAGGTCTGCTTGTCGCGTCCCGGCGGCGCGAGCGCCGAGATGCTCAGCTGCTCGCCGAATCGCGTGAGGCCGTTTTCGGTCGCGGTGATCAGGCCCTGGACGCCCGGGTGATTGAAGTCGATGCCGGTGCTGACGTTGAACGGCTTGCGGTCGACCGCGAGTTCGAGCGTCGTGGCGCCGTCGGTGGTTTGCGGCGGCGGGACGTTCGCCTTCACCGTGAGGCCGGGCAGCAGGCCGAACGTGTTGACGTAGCGCTCGAACGTCGCGCGGCGCAGCGGGCGATCGTCGGTGATGTGCGCGGCGATCGCGCGGATCTTCGGTTCCATCGCACCGGGCTTGCCGGTGACCTTGACGTCCGACACGTAGCCTTCGACCACCGTGATGCGCACGACGCCGTTCTCGAACGTCTGCGCGGGAACGAACGCGAACGACAGCGCGTAGCCGCGCTCCTGGTACAGCTTCGTCACGCCGTTCGCGGTTTCGATCAGGTCGCCGATCGTGATGTCCTTGCCGACGAGGGGCGTGAAGCGACGTGAGATTTCCTCGAACGGCACCGACTTCACGCCTTCGACCTGAAACGTCGACGGCGTCAGGTGGCGCGACAGCAGCTCCTGCAGTTGCGGCGCTTGCGGTGCGACCTGCACGGTAACGTTCGGGCCGGTCTTCGGTGCGTTGATCTGCGGAAGGGAGTCGAGCGGGTTACCGCCGACGCGCGATTGTGCATGTGCCGTGCTTGCCGCCGCGACGGCGAGCATCATCATCCATCTGTCGAGTCTGGATTTCATTGTTCTTCCTCGTAGGCCTTGCTTTTCGTCTTCTTTGTAATGCCGGCGCGCGACACCAGGGTGTCGCGCGCCGCGTGCCGCCATGCCGGTTGTGTATGTACGACCGCGCCATTCGCTCCGGCTGCGATGGTGCGACCGTCGTCCTTACTTGCCAACGCTACCCAGCGTGCCCAGCAACCCCGTTACCGGTGCCAGCAGGCCCGTCGAACCGCTGCCTGACGATGCCGTACCCGTGACACTGCCGACCAGCGACGTGACCGGCGCGAGCGGGCTCGCACCACCCGATCCTGCTGCACCGCCCACTGCTCCGGTGACAGTATTCAGCAAACCGGTGACGGGCGCGAGAGGGTTTGCACTGCCTGCGCCGCCCGTTGCGCCACCGAGCGTGCCGGTGACCGTCGACACGAGATTCGTGACGGGGGAGAGCGGGCCGCCGCTGCCGCCTGCCGCGCCGCCCAGTGCGCCGGTGACCGTCGACACGAGGCCCGTGACAGGCGCGAGCGGGCCGCTGCCCGAGCCGCCGGTTGCGCCACCGAGTGCGCCCGTGAGCGAGCCCAGCGGCGTCGAGCCGAGACCGGACAGCAGGCCGCCGAGCGGGTTCGTCGAGCCGGAACCCGACGACGTGCCGTTCTGGACGGTCGCCGTCGAGCCGCCGACGAGGCTCGTGATCAGGCCGGGGATCGGTGCGGCGCCGTTCGGGCCGTTCGGGTTGACGAGGCCGCCCGTGTTGGTCACCGTGTTGCCGACCGCGGTCACGAGCTGACCGACGTCGCCGACGAGCGGCTGGCTCGACGTGCCGCCGACTTGCTTGCCCGCCGAGCTGATCGCGCCGCCGATCTGGCCGAGCAGGCCGGAGACGGGTTGGCCGAGGCCGGTCGTCGTGCCGACCTGCTGCGTGACCTGGCCGGCCGTGATCACGAGCGGCGTGATCGCCGAGCTGATCGGTTGCGTGACCTGCTGGACGGCGCCCGACGACAGCGTCGAGCCGATCGTCGTGCCGGCGGCCGTCAGGCCGTTGGCGACCGTGTCGAGCACGGTGCCGACCGGCGTCGTGACGGGGGCGAGCGGCGCGAGCGGACCCGTGCCGAGCGCCTTGACCGTCGAGCTCAGGCCGGACACCGTGTTGCTCGTCGCGCCGACGACATTGCCGAGGCCGGCAACCGTCGTGCCGACCGGATCCTTCGTCGAGCCGATCTGTCCCAGCCCGTTGCTCACGGCATCGGCGGCCGCACCGATGATCGTGCCGGTGCTGGACAGCGTGCTGCCGACACCCTTCGTCACGCCGTCGCCGAGGCCCGGCAGGCTGATGTTGCCGACCGTGCTGCCGAGGTCGCTGGCCGTCTGGCCGACCGTGCTGACGACACCCTTGGTGCCGGTGGACGAGCCACTGGTGCCGCTGGTGCCGGACGTGCCGCTCGTGCTCGGATTGTTGTTGTTATTGCTGCTGCTCGGCGGCGAGCTGACGCCGCCGCCGCCGCACGCGGCCAGCAGGCAGGCCGCGGCGAAGGCGGTGAGGGGCGCACGCCACTGGCGCAGGGCGGCCGTCGTGATGGAACGTTGCTGGGACATGATGGACTCCTCGCTGTCTTTTCGATGAATGGATGTCGGATTACTTGCCGTGCGTGCCGCCGAGCAGGCCGCCGATCAGCGACGTGACAGGCGCGAGCGGGTTCGACGACGAGCCCGAGTTCGTGACCGCACCCGTGCCGCCGCTCAGTGCCGGTACGCCGACCGAACTGGTGACCGTCGAGACGGCATTCGTCACCGGGGCGAGCGGGCTGCTGCCGCCTGCGCTGCCGGCCACGCCGCCTAGCGCACCCGTGACTGCACCGAGGAGACCCGTGACCGGGGCGAGCGGACCGCCGCTCGTTCCGCCCGTTGCACCGCCGAGCGCACCCGTGACCGTCGAGACGAGACCGGTAACCGGTGCGAGCGGGCCGCCGCTCGTTCCGCCCGTTGCACCGCCGAGTGCGCCGGTGACCGTGGAGACGAGGCCGGTGACCGGTGCAAGCGGGCCGCTGCCGCCGCCTGCTGCGCCACCGAGTGCGCCGGTGACCGTGGAGACGAGGCCGGTGACCGGTGCGAGCGGGCCGCTGCCGCCACCCGTTGCGCCGCCGAGTGCGCCGGTGACCGTGGAGACGAGGCCGGTGACCGGTGCGAGCGGGCCGCTGCCGCCACCCGTTGCGCCGCCGAGTGCGCCGGTAACCGTGGAGACGAGGCCCGTGAGCGGGGCGAGCGGGTTGGTCACGCCGCCGGTGCCGCCCGTGAGCAGGCCGCCGACGGCCTTCACGGTATTGCCCGTCGCCGAGACGGTGTTGCCGAGGCCTGTCGTGACCGGATTGCCGCCCGTCGACGCGAGCAGTGCGCCGGCCTGGTTCAGCCCGTTGCCGATCGTGCCGAGCAGCGTGTTGACCGGTGCGCCGAGGCCGGTGGCCGTGCCGATCGTCTGGGTCGTCTGGCCGACCATCGTCGTGATCGGCGTGATGGCCGAGCTGACCGTCTGCGTGACTTGCTGGATCGGGCCGGTCGACAGCGCATTGGTGAGGGTCGTGCCGCCGTTCGATACGGCGCCGCCGAGCGTCGACACGAGGCCGCCGACGGCACCCGTGACCGGTGCGAGCGGCGACAGCGGGCCGCTGCCGAGGCTCGTGACCAGTTTGCCGGTGTCCGTGACTGCGCCGCCCAGCTGGTTGACGACGCCTCCCGTGCTGGCGAGCGTGGTGCCGAGCGGATCCTTCGTTGCGCCGAGCTGGCCGAGACCGTTGCCGAGGCCGTTGCCGAGTGCGGTCACCGCGCCGCCGACGCTTTGCACGATGCCGCCTGCGGCTTGCGTGGTGGCCGGGTTGACGCCCGGCAGCGACTGGCTGCCGATGACGGAGCCGAGACCGGAGACGGTGCCGCCGACACCCGTGACGATATTGCTGCTGCTTGCGAGGACCTGTCCCACCGCGTTCGACGACACACCCGACGTGCCCGACGTACCGCTCGTGCCCGAGGTTCCGCTGGTACCGGAGGTGCCGCTCGTGCCCGAGGTGCCGCTGGTGCCGGAGGTACCGCTCGTGCCCGAGGTGCCGCTGGTGCCGGAGCTACCGCTCGTGCCCGAGGTGCCGCTCGTGCCGGAGCTGCCGCCACCCGACGTCGAGATCGTGTCACCGCCGCCCGAGCTCGAGCCGCCGCCGAGCCCCTGGCTGATCGAACCGGAACCGCCGCACGCGGAGAGGGAAAGCATGGCTGCAACGGTGGCCGCGATCAGAGTCGTCCGGAACACGCCATGAGGGATAACCTTGATGTCCATTTCTTCCTCGCATTAAAAATGTGTTGTGAACTGCGTTGTGTTGAGTGGTGCGAGGACTACTCTGCAACTGTCGTGCCATTTCGATGCCCGGCAGGTCGACAACCGGTTTTAAACGACGCAATTCCTTGTCGGGAAAGGAAGTCGCGGAGATTGAAAGATTGTTGAATCTGTTTAAGTGCAGATGAATGAGAACGGTTTCGGCCGTTTCGTAACGTAACGTCACAACATTGGCGTTACGCGTGCGGCGTAACGTGGGTGGCGAGCGGGCTTGATGGACGAGGCAATTGTTTTACTGGTGGATTAGGCGTGCACATCTAACCTATCGTAAATCCTATGTGTAAGTCGTACCGAAACGCCGTACAAATACGCTGTGCTCCTGAAGATTTTTTCCGACAGAGTCGTTAAAAGAGGTTGGAACTTAAATAGGATCGGATATAGAATCCGGAGCAGATGTAAGCAAATGTACGGTTCGGTACACAACGTTCGAGGAGGGTCACTATCGCGAATGTTAACTTGCATCAAATTGTGAGCAATGCCCTTCGGGGCGACCTATAAAGAAAGCGCACCCGGTTGTCGTTGCAGCAGATGTGGCGAACGAGCGGGGCAAAGCGGCCAGATATGCGGGGACGTATACGTATAAAAGGCCAGAAAACGTAAATACAGGCACGAGGAATAAAATGAAAGCAATCATCAAGCGTTTCCTTTCGGAAGAAAACGGGGTTACCGCAGTCGAGTATGGACTCATTGCCGGACTTATCGCAGTCGCTCTCGTCAGTGCCATGTCCACGCTGACGGGTGGCATCTCGGGGGCGTTCAGCTACATCGCGAGCAAGTTGCCGGCGGCATAACGAACGAGCTTTCGCTCAATTCCCTGCTGATAGGGGCGCGGGTTGCTTCGGCAATCCGCGTAGGTAAGTTTTGCCGCTCGGGGCGTAAATGATCCTGCTAACTGGCGTCGGGGTTTTCCTCGCGTGGGCGGTACTCGTCGCGCTCGAGGATATTCGTCACAGGCGTATACCGAATTCACTGGTGATCGGTGGGTTCGTGGCTGCATTTGTGCTCTCCGGACACAACCCGTTCGGCATATCGGTAAATCAGGCGCTCGTCGGCGTACTGATTGGCCTCATCAGTCTTTTCCCATTTTTCGTGCTGCGCGTAATGGGTGCTGCGGATGTCAAGGTATTCGCGGTACTGGGCGCGTGGTGTGGTGCCCATGCGCTGTTGTGGCTTTGGATCGTGGCGAGCCTGCTCGCGTTTGCCCATGCCGGCACGCTGATCGTTGCCACCCGTACGCCGGTGTCTGCGCTGTGGCAGCGACGTGCTCCGACGATGGAGATTGCCGGTTTCCGCGCGTCGCCGTATGCCGCCTTTCTCGTGATTCCGGCGGCGTTGTGGTGCGTGTACCGGATCGCGACCGGGGGAATTCAATGACGTTCTCTCGTCTCGCATCAGGAATCCGGCGTCGCGAGCGTGGCGCGACGGCTATTGAATTTGCGTTGATGCTGCCGGTGTTCTTTCTGATCCTGTACGCGATCATCACGTACGGAATGATCTTCGCCGCGCAGCAAAACCTGACGCTTGCGGCAACCGAGGGCGCTCGCGCCGCGCTGAATTATCAGCAGGTTGGGGCGGCTGCTTCGGTGCCGGCGGCGCAGCAAGCCGCGCTTGCGGCGCGGGCGCAGGCCGCCTGCACGGCCGCAACGAACCTCACTACGTGGCTGAAAGGGGCGACATGCACGCCGACGCAGCAAGGTAGCTGTTCATACGACACGACGATGCTGTGCGTGCAGATTACGCTGACCTATCCGTATTCGCAAAACCCGCTGGTCCCGCCGTTTCCGCTGCTCGGCTCGCTGTTGCCGGTGCCGTCGGCGCTCGTCGGAACCGCGATGGTGCAGATCAGCCCGGTCAACATCTTATAGATGGAAGCGATGGTGCCGGGTCGAGAACGCCTGGCCGGCAACGTCGCACGAAGAATTCAATCGTGAGTAGCGGGGAAGCATAACAACACCATGGCCAACAACCTGACGAAGATCATTGCGGGCTTGCTGATCGCGATCGCGGTCCTGCTCGGCGTCTATGCGTGGATGCTCGGCCGCAAGCCGGCCGACGTCGCGCCGGTTGCCGCGACGGTGGCGACGCAAAGCGTGCCCGTCGTTGTGGCGACCCGGCCATTGCAGGCCGGCCAGCCGATTCCGGCCGATGCGTTGAAGATTCAACAGTCGACGGCCGCGCCAAAGGGTGCGTTTGCCGATCCGCTGCAACTGGTTGGCCGCATTCCCGCTGCCGACATTCCCGCGCAGGCGGCCGTCGTTGCAAGCGCACTGTCCTCCGGCCTTGCCGAGCAGATCGCACCGGGAGAACGCGCCGTCGCGATCAAGGTCGACGAGACCAACGCGGTTGGCAACCGGGTGCGGCCCGGCAACTATGTCGACGTGTTCCTGAACCTGAAACGCGATGGGACTGGCGTGGCGATTGGCGGGACGTCGACGGCCGAGATCGTGAATACTCAGGCTCGATTGCTGATGTCGAAGGTCCGCGTGCTGTCGTTTGGCGATGCCACAACCGAGCGAGACAGCTCAAACGGTTCCGTGGTCGGGATACGGACCGCGGTGCTGGCAGTGCCGACCGCGCAGGTGGATGCGCTGACGCTTGCCGAACAGAGCGGCCGGATCGTCCTCGCGCTTCGCAGCCCGCGCGACGACGATGTCGCGACGCAGACCGTCGCGGTCCGTGTGGGTGACGACAAGAGTCCGTCAGCGCTCGCCGCAGCCGGCGTGATGCTGGGTGAGTTGTCGAAGAGCGCGACGGCGCCGGCCCCGCGTGCGGTGGTGCGGGCAGCCACGCGGCATGCGGGCGGTGGCAGCATCGAAGTGATTCGGGGTGGGCGGGCCGAGACGGTCGCCTATTGAGCGGGACGAAGACGACAACCAGAGAAGGGGGGCGGATCGATGCCTCCAAAACAATGAAAAAGAAACTGATTGGATTGGCTATTGCATTGAGCGCGCTGGCAATGCCGCCGCTGTCGGACGCGGCCGACACGAGCGGGACGATCAGCCTTGCGGTCGGCGCACAACGGCAGCTTGCAATGGGGCACACGCTGCAGCGGGTTGCGATTGGTGATCCGTCGGTCGCCGATGTGCTTGTCGTGAAGGGTGGGCGCGGCGGCGTGTTGCTCGTCGCGAAGAATGCCGGGTCGACGAATGTGATGATCTGGGAGCGTGGCCGTGACGAACCGACCGTCTACAACGTGAATGTCACGAGTGGTGCCGCGCGTGCACTGCTTGACGGTGCATCGCCGAGCGTGAATACGTATGGCGGCACGACGGTGATCGGCGGCGCGTCCGGGACCCTCGACGGGCATCAGCGGGCGGTTCATGCAGCGAAGACAGTCAGCGGCAAGGACGGGACGACGCTTGATGCGTCGACGATTTCCGGCAAGAACGTCGTGCAGGTTGACGTGCGTGTCGTTGAATTCAGCCGTTCGGTGCTGAAGCAGGCGGGTCTCAACTTCTTCAAGCAGAGCAACGGTTTTTCGTTCGGTGCATTCGCGCCGACGGGGCTGACGTCGATTACCGGTACGCCGGGCGGCTCGCTTACATACAATACGAACGTGCCGATTTCTTCTGCGTTCAACCTCGTCGTCAACTCGGTGTCGCATGGGCTGTTCGCGGATCTGTCGATTCTTGAGGCGAACAATCTTGCCCGCGTGCTTGCCCAGCCTACGCTTGTCGCGTTGTCCGGCCAGAGTGCGAACTTCCTCGCGGGCGGAGAAATTCCGGTGCCGGTGCCGCAATCGCTCGGCACGATTTCCATCGAGTGGAAACCTTATGGTGTTGGGCTCACTGTCACGCCGACCGTGCTGAACCCGCGGCGGATCGCGCTGAAGGTCGCACCCGAGTCGAGCCAGCTCGACTTCGTGCATTCGATCACGATCAACGGAATCCAGGTGCCCGCGCTGACAACGCGACGTGCGGACACAACCGTCGAACTTGGCGATGGCGAAAGCTTCGTCATCGGCGGCTTGGTCGACCGGGAGACGACGTCCAACGTCAACAAGGTGCCGTTCCTGGGTGATCTGCCCATCATCGGCGCGTTTTTCAAGAATCTGAGTTACCAGCAGAACGACAAGGAACTCGTGATCATCGTTACGCCGCACCTCGTCGCACCGATTGCGCAAGGCGCATCGCTGCCGGCGACGCCGGGCGAACTGTCCGAGCAGCGCGATGCTCCCGTGTGGCGTTCTTATCTGGGCGGCATGGCGTCGCCAGACGCAGGACCGGGGTTCTCGAAATGAGCGCGCCGAGTCGTTACGGGGCAGCGCAGGCCGTCGCGCGCGACGCGATGCCTTGCTTCATTGGGAGTATCCAAGATGAATGCGAGAACCTATTCTTTGTCTGAGCCCGCCGTCACCGACCACTTCGTGTGCGCATCCTCGCTTGCGGAGCATGTGCATTGGCTGTCGCAGTCGCTGGTCTCGGCCGGCGCCGTCGAGGGCGCGCCGCTCGATGGTGCAGCATTGTCGCAGCGCATCGGCGTGTTGAATCCTGCGCTGGTGTTCATCGATTTTTCGGGTGATTGCGCGGCGGCGAGTACGGTTGTCGCCGCGGTACGCGTATCACATCCAGGGGTGCCGGTCGTCGCGCTGGGTTCGCTCGCGCAACCGGAGGGAGCACTCGCCGCGCTGCGCGCGGGCGTGCGCGATTTTGTCGATTTTTCCGCGCCGGCTGACGAGGCGCTGCGGATCACGCGAGTGTTGCTCGACAACGTCGGTGAGCCGGCGAATCGGCACGGGAAGGTCACCGCGTTGCTCGGCGCTCGCGCCGGGATGGGCGTGAGCACGCTGGCCGCGAACCTGTCGGTGTTGATGCAGCGGCGGCCTGCCGATCCCGCACTGACGGCGGCGCTCCTTGATCTCGGATTGCCGGCTGGCGACGGTGCATTGTTCCTGAATACGCGCTGCGAATTCCATTTCGTCGAAGCCGTACGCAACCTGCGTCGAATCGACCGCACGTTCGTGACGACTGCGCTCGCGCGCCATTCGAGTGGTGTTGCACTGACGACGCTCCCGCCGAACCTCGCCGATCTGCGCGAGGTTGCAACGGCGTCGTGCTCGGCATTGCTCAATCGGCTGCGGGCGTTCTTCGATCACCAGATTGTCGATCTCGGCGGGTTCCCGAATCGCGAATTCATCGCGCAGGTCGTGAATCTTGCGGACGAAGCATGGCTCGTGTGCGATCAGGGCGTGGCGTCGGTCGTATCGGCGGTGGAGATGCTGGACGGGCTGCGCGACGCGGGGGCCGCGACCGAACGGATTCGGCTCGTCGTCAACCAGTTCGACGCAGATCTCGGGCTGATGCCTGCACAGATCGCCGAACGGCTGGAGTTGTCGCTGGTCGCGACGTTACCGTCACGGCGGGTGTCCATCGGGCATGCGGCGAACCAGGGCAAGCTGATTGCGGAAGTCACGGAACGCGATCCGTATGTACGTGCGCTCGGACCGTTGGTCGAGCGCCTCGCGGGTGCGCCGGCGCCGGGAGCGGCACAGCGTGCGGCCGGCGGTCTCTCGGCGCTCAGGCGAATCATTCAATCCTCAACGAAGCGGTCGTAAGTGATGGCACACGACATTCAATTTGCCGACGGCGCAGCGCCGTTCTCGCAAACGCAACAGTTCCACGACATCAAGAATGCCGCTCACGAACATCTGCTCACGCGGATTGAGGAACTGGGCGCCGAATTCGGCCGCTGGTCGCGACAGGCGATCAACCAGTTCGTCGATCTCGAGATCGACAGCTTCGTGCGGCTACGGCGGATCCCGCTCAACGAGAGTGAGGTGCGTGCCGTTGCCGAGGCGCTGACGAAGGAGCTCGCCGGTTTCGGGCCGATCGAAGACCTGCTGGCGGATCCGCACGTCGAAGACATCCTGATCAACGGCTACAACGACATCTACGTGTCACGGCACGGGATCCTGTCGAAGCTGCCGATCCGCTTTACCGACAACGCCCATCTGCTGAGGATCGTGCGACGGATTCTCGCTCCGGTTGGCCGGCGACTCGACGAATCGAATCCGATGGTCGATGCGCGGCTGCCCGACGGCGGCCGTGTCAACGTCGTGATCGAACCGCTGTCGATCGACGGTCCGGTCGTGTCGATCCGTAAGTTCCGCAAGGACCCGCTGAAGCCCGAGGATCTGCTTGGCAACGGCACCTACAACGAAGAAATTGGCCGGTTGCTCGAGGCCGCGGTCGAGGCGCGCTGCAACGTCCTCGTGTCGGGCGGCACCAGTTCGGGCAAGACGTCGCTGCTGAACGCGCTCGCGTTCCATATTCCCATGGCCGAACGCGTCGTGACGATCGAGGATACGGCCGAATTGTCGTTGAATCACCCGCACGTCGTGCGGCTCGAGAGCCGTCCAGGCGGGTTTGACGGCAGCGGCGTCGTGACGATTCGCGACCTGTTGCGAAACACGTTGCGGATGCGGCCGGACCGAATCATCGTCGGCGAAGTGCGCGGCGGCGAAGTGCTCGAAATGCTGCAGGCGATGAATACAGGTCACGACGGATCGATGGGCACCGTGCACGCGAGTTCGCCGCGTGAGTGCCTGTACCGGCTCGAGATGCTTGCCGGTTTCGCCGGTTTTCAGGGTACCGAAGCAAGTCTGCGCCGGCAGATTGCCAATGCGATCGATTTCATCGTACAGATTGGCCGGCTGTCCAACGGTCGTCGGCGCATCCTGTCGATCACCGAAGTCACCGGCATGTCGGACAACATCGTATCGACGCAGGAACTGTATCGCTACGAGGCGCGCGTTACGCCTGAGGGCGACGAGATCGATCATTGGGAGTCGCTCGGCATTCATCCGCATTCGCCGAAGCTTGCACGTTTCCGTAACACGCTGGTGTCGAGCGGCGGCGGGTTCGGCGGCAATTTCGGGCGTGGCGGAGGTTTCAATGTCTAGCGCCACCTTGCTCGCGCTGATGTTCGCGCTGATCTGTGCGGCGGCCGGGTTGCTGCTGTGGCGCGGAAGCCAGGTGCGGGAAGGGCGCGCGCATACGCAACGATTCTTCGACAGCCGGGTGGGCCAGGGCGCACGCACCGAACTGCCGGCCGGCGACGCACGCACCATGCGTACCGCGGCGGCCGGTATGGTGAACGCGCAGGCGTCGGAACAGGGTTTGGCGCGCTGGCGCTCGTTGGTGTTCGACGCGTGGACCGTGCTGTCCGACCGCGCAGGCCTCGATGAAGTGCGCGCCGGCCTTGTGCTGGGGCTCGCGATCATTGCGCTGCTCGCGCTGTGGGCCGGCATGGCCGGCGGGATGCTCGCGGCCGCAGCTGCGCTTATTGCGGGCGGGGTGCTTGTCGTCCTGTGGATTACATCGCGTATCAGCCGGCGCCGCCTGAAGATCGTCCGCCAGTTGCCGTCGTTCCTCGACGGGATCGTTCGGCTCGTGACTCTCGGGAACAGCGTACCGGCGGCTTTCCAGTCAGCGCTTCAGACGGCCGAGATGCCGTTGCGCCGTTGCCTCGACGACGTGTCGCAGATGCTGCGCTCTGGCGTCGAGATCGATCGTGCGATGCTGCACATTGCACACACGTACCGGATTCGCGAATTCGAACTGGTCGGTGCTGTGCTGCGTCTGTCGGTTCGCTATGGCGGCCGGGCAGACGTGATGCTCGATCGGATGTCGACGTTCATGCGCGATCTCGAGCAGGCCGAACGCGAGCTGTCCGCGATGTCGGCCGAGACCAGGCTGTCTGCATGGGTGCTGGCGCTGTTGCCGATCGCAGTCGGTAGCTTCGTCATCTCCACGAGCCCGCGCTACTTCACGGCGATGTGGAATGACGACTCCGGGCGCCAACTGATTTATCTGGCGTTTGCGCTGCAGGCGATAGGTGGTTTCTGGCTGTATCGGCTTGCGCGGCTGAGGTGAATCGATGGATGCAAACCGTTTAGGCGCACTGGCGCTGGTGCTCGGATCGGTCGGCGTGTTGCTGCTTGCCGCGCTCGCGATCGTTCGCGTCGTACTCGTGCAGCGTGCCGAGCGTGCGCTGGTGAATGCGCTTGACCGACGGACTGCGGCAATCGAAGCGGCCGCAGCGCGAGCCGGTTCCGCCGAGCCTGCGCGCGATGCGGCAGCACCTGCTGCAGCGCGCGGGCGTTTCGCGGGGCTGCGCGAACGCTTCGAAGACGTCGGGATGCGGTGGCTCGAAACCGGCTTCAGCCGATATCTGATCGCCGACGAGGATCGCCAATTGCTGGATCAGTGCGGTTTTGTCGACGTTCGTGCGAGAGCGCTGTTTGTCAGTGCGCGCATCGTTGGCGCCATCCTGCTGCCGGCGCTCGCCATGTTGGTACTGGTCAGCCGCGGACATGAGGCGCGCTGGCCGCTCTGGATCTCCTTCGCGCTCGTGACCGGCTACATGTTGCCGAAAATTTACGTGCGTCGGCGTGCCACTGCACGCCGACAGAGCATTGCGGCTGAATTACCGCTGCTTGTCGACATGCTGAGGCTGCTGCAGGGTGTCGGTCTGTCGCTCGACCAGAGCATTCAGGTTGTCACGCACGATTTTCAGACCATGCTGCCCGTATTGTCGTGGGAGCTCGGCGTTGCGCAACGGCAGTTCGCGGCCGGACGCACGCGCGAACAATCGCTGCAACGTCTCACGAACAGCTTCGACAACGAGGATCTGCGTGCGATCGTGCGATTGCTGATCCAGGTGGACAAGCACGGCGGCGCGGTGCAGGAGCCGCTGAAGCAGTTTGGCGACCGACTGCGCGAAGGGCGTCGTGCGACGCTGCGGGAGCAGATCGGCCGCCTGACGGTGAAGATGACTGGCGTCATGATTGTCACACTGTTGCCGGCGCTGTTGATCGTTACCGCGGGGCCCGGGATCATGACCGTGCTGTCCGCGCTTGCCGCGTTTCAGCACTGACGCGGCATGAGGGGAAGGAGCGACACAAGATGAATCGATTTGGTTGGATCCGCACGATCGCAGGGGCGACGGCGGTCGGGTTGCTCGCCGGCGGGTGCTCGTTGTTCAAGGAGTCCGGATACGGGATCGGTGCGCAGGCCGAGCGCGGCGCGCTGATGCAGGCGGCTGCCGACAAGAGTGCACCACCCGATACGCCAGGCATGTACCTGGGCTTGATCGAGCGGATGCAGGGGCAGGGATTGTATTTTGCGTCACTGGCCCACATCGATCAGTACGAGAAGCAATATGGTGCATCGCCGGACACGATTCTGCTGCGTGCCGACGCATTGCGCGCGACCGGTCAGTACGACGCCGGCGTGGCCGCCTATACGAAGTTGCTGACGTCACCGCTCGCCGCGCGCGGCTACCGCGGGCTGGGTCTGACCGCCGGCGCCCGTGGCGATTTTGCGCTTGCCGCGCAGCAACTCGAACAGGCGACGGTGCTTGCGCCGACCGATGCGGCGACGCTGTCCGACCTCGCATATTCGAAAATGCGCGAAGGCGACCTGGCAGGCGCACGCGTGCCGCTGCTGAAGGCAGCCGAACTCGAGCAGAAGAACCCGAAAATCCTCAGCAACTTTGTGCTTTATCTGCTCGCGAGCGGTCATGCGAAGGACGCGCGGCGGCTGATGGATCAGCAGAAGCTTTCGCCCGCGGTGCGCGGCCAGATTCGCGACGACGAGATGAAGGTCGAGGCCGCGATGCGCGCGAAACAACGCGCAGTCGCACACGTGCCAGGCAATGTGCCCGTGCCGTCGGTTGCGAGCAGCGACAACTTCGATCTTGCGGTGCCGCTGCTGCAGCGTTTCGCGCGATAACGACGATATTCACGGAGGCCATCATGTTTCACCTTTCCTCAATCCGCGTGCAAGCAGTGTGCATCGCGTTCGCGTGCACGCTTGGCGCGGGCATCGCGCATGCGCAAGGCGACACGCCGGCGTCCGAAATCGGTCATGCTACGAACGCTCTGCTCGACCTGCAGCGTTCGAATCGCGCGGCCGTCACGCCGCAACCGATCGACGGCGCGGCTGGGACGTATGCCTATCAGCGCTATATCGACTCGTTCAAGACGACGATTCCGCAGTGGTTCGGCACGATGTCGGCGTCGGGCGGCGGCAATAGCGGTGGCAGCGGTGGACTGTCCGGTGGCGACCTCGCGCGTTGACGGAGCAAAACGGTGAATACCCGGCACGATGGCGGCGCTATCCGCCGCGCGGCACGTCAGCGCGGCGCGTTCTCGGTGATGGCGATCATCGCGACGCTGATCGCCATCACGACGCTCGGCGCCATTGGCGTCGGTAATCTCTTTTATCAGCGTCGGGACGTGCAGCGGATTGCCGACATGGCCGCGCTCGCGGCCGTGCAGCGGATGGATGACGCGTGTTCGCAGCCGACGGCCACCGCGACCAGCAATGCGCAGTCGAACGGGCTCAATGCATCGAACGGCGATACGATCAGTGTCGAATGTGGCCGCTGGGACACGGCGGTCAACCCGAAACCCAGCTACTACGCTTCCGCGACCCCAGGGACCACGCAGTTGAACGCGGCCAAGGTGATCGTCACGCGTCAGGTGCCGTTCTTCTTCGTTGGACCGCCGCAGCCCGTATCCGCTGTATCGACCGCGCGGTCGACGAACATCGATACCTTCTCGGTCGGCGCAACCCTTGCCGCGCTCGGTGGTGTCGGCTGCGCCGGCGGATCTGCCCCGGTGTCCGGCAATCCAGGGCTCGTCAACGGACTGATCGGCGGGCTGCTCGGCGCCGGCCTGAACCTCAACATCGGGTCGTATCAATCGCTCGCATGTACGAACGTGACGATCGGCGATCTCGTCGTGGCGGCTGGCGTCGGCACGGTCGATCAATTGCTTGCGCTCAAGCTCACGTTGCCGCAACTGGTCCAACTGATGGTGAACGCGGCCACGCAAACGACCGTCGCGAACGCAAGCCTGCAGGCGAGCCTCGCCACGCTGCAGGCGATCCTGAACGCCAACATTCCGGGGACGTCGATTGGCCTCGGCGGAGCGGGCGGATTGCTGAACGTCGCGCTCGCGGATACGCAGGCGGCACTCAATGCGCAGGTGGACCTGCTCGATCTGCTGCTCGTCAGTGCGGAAATCGCAGCAACGGGCAAGCCGGCGGTCACGGTCAATGTGCCGTCGCTGAATCTCGGCGGGCTGACGGGGACGCAACTGCAGGTGCAGATCATCAGCCCTCCATCGATCGGCATCGGCGAAGGCGGGATCGATCCATCGACGGGAACGTGGCGCACGAAGGCGTCGACCGCTGCGGTGGGTGTATATCTCAATGTCGATCTTGGCACGACGCAATTGCCACTGGTCGGCGCGTTGCTGAATTTGCTGAACGTGAATGTCGATGTGAACCTGCCGATTTATCTGCAAGTCGGTACCGGCACCGCAACGTTGAATTCGACGCAATGTGCGTCCACGCAGGCGGCGAGCACGGTCGTCATTACTGCTCAACCGGGCGTAGCCAATCTGTGCATTGGCCAGCCGCCGCTCGATTCGTCCGGCAAGATTAGCCTGTCGTCGGCTTACAGTTGTACGTCGCCCGGGCAGATCATCAATGCGAACGTGCTCGGACTTGCGCAGTTGACGGCGACGCTGTCCAACGTATCGGTTCAGGTGCAAGGCGCTGCCCAATCGCATACCTTCAATGGCGTGCCCGGGATCGATGCGGACTACTGGACGGTGAATTCGAATGCGCTGGGTTCGGCGCTCAGTTCGGCCTTGACGCAGCTCGCGGCCGCGAAGATCACGGTCAACCTCGGCTTGTTCGGTGCGAATATCCTGACGGTCCCTGGGAACTTCGTTTCCACGTTGCTCACCTTTTTGACCGGCCTGCTCGGCCCGCTCCTATCGAGTCTTGACGCAGTCCTCGTTCCGCTGCTGAATCTGCTTGGCGTCCAGGTCGGCGCGGCGACGGTCCATCAGATCTCGCTCAGTTGCGGGGTCGCCCAAACGGTTTACTGAAGAAGCAGATCAGATGAGAAATACGCCCGCAATCGAAGAGCTCGACCTGTACGTCTGGGAAGGCAAGGCGGACATTGTCGACCGCGTCGCCCGGTGCATGGCGAGCTTCGACGTCGAAGTGATCCGCGCCGACAACGCGGAGATCTCGCCCGAGCGCGCCGCATTGCGGCCGTCGCTCGCGATCATCAGCGTGACGATGATCGAAGGCGGCGCCGCGTTCCTGCGCGACTGGCAGGCCAACATCGGCATGCCGGTGGTCTGGGTCGGCGCGGCGCGCGACCACGACGCGTCGCAATATCCGCCCGATTATTCGCACATCCTGCCGCTCGACTTCACGTGCGCCGAGCTGCGCGGGATGATCGGCAAGCTCGTCACGCAGCTGCGTGCGCACTCGGCCGAAACGTCGCAGCCGTCCGAACTCGTCGCGCACTCCGAATCGATGCAGGCGCTGCTGCATGAAGTCGATACCTTCGCCGATTGCGACACCAACGTGCTGCTGCACGGCGAAACCGGCGTCGGCAAGGAACGCATCGCGCAACTGCTGCACGAAAAGCATTCGCGTTACCGGCACGGCGAATTCGTGCCGGTGAACTGTGGCGCGATTCCCGACGGCCTGTTCGAATCGCTGTTCTTCGGTCATGCGAAAGGATCGTTCACGGGCGCGGTTGTTGCGCATAAAGGCTATTTCGAGCAGGCGGCCGGCGGCACGCTGTTTCTCGACGAAGTCGGCGATCTGCCGCTGTACCAGCAGGTCAAGCTGCTGCGCGTGCTCGAGGATGGCGCGGTGCTGCGAGTGGGAGCGACTGCGCCGATCAAGGTCGATTTCCGGCTGGTCGCGGCGAGCAACAAGAAGTTGCCGCAGCTCGTGAAGGAAGGGCTGTTCCGCGCCGATCTCTACTACCGGCTCGCGGTGATCGAGCTGAGCATTCCGTCGCTGGAAGAGCGCGGCGCCGTCGACAAGATCGCGCTGTTCAAGTCGTTCGTCGCTCAGGTCGTCGGCGAGGAGCGGCTCGCGGAGCTGTCGGACCTGCCGTACTGGCTGACGGATTCGGTCGCGGACAGTTACTTCCCCGGCAACGTGCGCGAATTGCGCAACCTCGCCGAGCGCGTCGGCGTGACGGTGCGGCAGACGGGCGGGTGGGATGCCGCGCGGCTGCAGCGGCTGATCGCGCACGCGCGCAGTTCGGCCCAGCCGGTGCCGGTGGAGAGCGCGGCCGAGGTGTTCGTCGATCGCAGCAAGTGGGACATGAACGAGCGCAACCGCGTCATTGCCGCGCTCGACGCAAACGGTTGGCGCCGGCAGGATACGGCGCAGCAACTCGGCATCAGCCGCAAGGTACTGTGGGAAAAAATGCGCAAATATCAGATCTTCGACGAAGAACCCGAGACACGCGAAAGCGAGTAATTAATGCGATAAAATCGCGCTGAATCACAACGACTCGGGCGGGAATAAAACTTCATGAGCCATATGACGGGGTTGGGGCGGGTGAGCGTGTTGCTCGCCCTGGTAGGAGGCATGCAGGGCGCTTTCGCGCAGGGGCTGGCCGGCAGCGATTCGCCGGCGGTACAGCAGGCGTCGGCGCCGGTAGCAGCGATTCCGGCGATCGATTCGCAGGCCCAGACGTCGCTGCAGCCGCAAGCGGGCGAGACGACGGGGCCGAGCACGGTCGACGATCTGCAGCGCCAGATCCAGGCGCACTCGCTGACGGAAATGCGCACGAGCTACAACGGCAGCTACGGCGCGAGCCTGCTGTTCAATGTGAAGGACGGTGCGTACTTCGTCGCGCTGTTCCAGCAGAAGGCGTTCTGGCGCGTGATCAAGACGTACGACGAAACGCGCGCGGAAGCGATCTATCGCGATTTCTCGCGCCAGGCGGAGCGGCTGGCCGTCAACGAACTGCGGGCGGCGAAGCTGGAGTCGCAGAAGGCGCAATTGGACAAGCAGCTCGAGGTCACGCAGGATCGCGCACGACGCCTGCAGGCCGACATCTCGATCGCACGCCAGCAGCAGGCGGCGGTCGCGGATCGGCAGAAGAGCGTTCGCAGCGAGACGGCGGCATTGCAGGCGCAACAAGCCGAACTCCAGTCGCAACTGCGCGCGTTGCAGCAGCAGGTGCGTTCGTTGCAGCGTGAGGCCGACGCGGGCCTGCCGACGTCGGCACGCTGAACCCGGCGGCGGTGCGGCGACATGCCGCGCCGGCCGCACAAGCGAAAAGGGCAAGCCGGTTGGCTTGCCCTTTTGTTTTACTGGCCGTCCGGCACGATCCGCCGGCGGCGTGTGACGATCACCGGACCGTTGCCGCCGCGTGTATCCGGCGACGACGTGTTGCCGGAGGCATCGCCGCTGTCGCGCGGCGCGCCATAGCTCTCGCGCGGTTCACGGGGTTCGCGCGGGGCGCCGTAGCCTTCGCGCGGCTCACGCGAGCCATAACCTTCACGCGGTTCGCGGGAGCCGTAGCCGCCGCCGTCGCCACGCGATTCGCGCGGGCCGCCGTGCGAGCCGTACGGGCTGTGACCGCCGCCTTCACGACCGCCGGGGCGGCCGCCGGTGCGCGGCCCGCGG
>NZ_JAAGPK010000245.1:0-8390 GCF_017104685.1 Burkholderia sp. Tr-20355
GGTGTCGCGTGAGTGTTGGGTGCTGTTTTTTTTTCAAGGAGAAGACGGGATACGTGATCGCGGTTGTTGACTGGAGTTGAGAGGTGGGCTCTGCCGATCTCCGGGTCCCCCGCCGCACCGGACGCCGGCGAACGCCGCGGGCTCGGCACCGCGTGGGGCGAGTCGGTGCGATCCGAAACCCGCCAGGTCGAATTCGAACGCGCGGATCCGGCCAAGCCGACGGATCTCGCGTCGGTCTACTACAACGATGCGCTGCCCGGCCATCCGCCGGCCTCGCAGGTTCGCCGGCTGCCGACCCGCGTCGCGCTCGCCAATGGCGACATCGCGCTGTCGTTCATCGACGAAAAGGGCGCGCCGCTGCGGCTCGCGCGCAACAACGGCCGCTGGCACATGGCGGGCGTCGAGGGTTCGCGCTACATCATCGTGCTGCGCAACCAGGGGCGCCGCACGTTCGAAGTCGTGTCGACGGTCGACGGCCTCGACGTGCTGTCGGGCCGGCCGGGCAGCTATACGAACGGCGGCTACGTGCTGTATCCGGGCCGCACGCTGACGATCGAGGGTTTTCGCAAGAGCCGCGACGAAGTCGCCGCGTTCCGCTTTGCCGCCGTGCCCGACAGCTACGTCGCGAACTCGAAGTACGGCGATGCCGCGAACGTCGGCGTGATCGGCGTTGCGCTGTTCGCGCAGAAAGACGACGACGAGGAAGCGCTGCGCCGCAACGCGAATCCGTTCCCCGGCAACGACAACCGCTTTGCGCCGCCGCCCGTTCCGCGCGGCGAGTAACGGCATGTAGTCGGGCGCCCGCATGCGTCGCGACGCACGCGGGGCGATCCAGCGCGTTTTCCCGCTGCCCGTTCAACGCCGTTGCCGTTTCGTATCTCCCGAAACACGATCCAAGGCGCAATCGCCCCTATCGGACGATTGCGCGGCCATCGTTTCGTGAGCGGGCCGTTCTGCGGCGGCGCGGTTTCGCCGTCGCTCGCTCGTGCTGCGGCACAATGTCGGTTCGCACCGGTATCGCGTGCTTCCCGGCCATCCGGACCGACGGATAACGTCTTGTCGTTACCCGCTTTCAGGTACCATCCCGACCCGCTTGCAACGGGCAGCATGATCCGGTCCGGCACGCGCCTTACGTCACGCGGCAGGCCCGGCGGCTGGCGGGACGACGATTGACGGCACGGGCCCGTGCGAGCGGCGTCGCCCTTCGCCATGAAACAGAGGAACCTTCGTGAAGTTCATCCACGCGGCAGACATTCACCTTGACAGCCCGTTGCACGGCCTGAGCGCGTACCCCGACGCGCCGGCCGCGCAGTTGCGCAACGCGTCGCGCGAGGCGCTGCGGCAACTCGTGGATCGTGCGATCGAAGAGGACGTCGCGTTCCTCGTGATCGCGGGCGACCTGTACGACGGCGACTGGAAGGATCACAACACGGGCATCTTCTTCGGCCAGCAGATGGGGCGCTTGCGCAAGGCTGGCATCCGCGCGTTCGTGCTCGGCGGCAACCACGATGCCGAAAGCGAGATGACGAAGAAGCTGACGCTGCCCGACAACGTCACCGTGTTCGGCCACCGCAAGCCGGAAACCGTCAAGCTGCCCGAATTCGACGTCGCGCTGCACGGGCAGAGCTTCAAGGACAAGGCCGTCGTCGACAACCTCGCGCTCGGCTATCCGGATCCGGTACCCGGCTACTACAACATCGGCGTGTTGCACACGGCGCTGGAAGGGTATGCCGCGCACGCGAACTACGCGCCGTGCACGCTGGCCGAACTGCACGCGAAGAGCTACGACTACTGGGCGCTCGGCCACGTGCACGAGTTCCAGCAATGGACGGGGCCGTCCACCGTCGTGTTTCCCGGCAACCTCCAGGGGCGCCACATCCGCGAGACGGGCCGGCGCGGCGCGGTGCTCGTGACGGTTGAGCAAGGCCGCACGCAGGTCGAGCGCCTGTATCTGGACGTGCTGCGCTGGGAAGCCGTGTCGGTCGACGCGTCCGATTGCCTGTCGGTCGCCGATTTGTCGAGAAAGATCGGCCAGTCGCTGGAGGCGCTGCTGACCGTCGACGGCCACGTGCCGCGCGCGGTGCGCGTGACGGTCACGGGGCGCACGCCCGCGCACGGCCTCTTTTTCGGCCGCGCGCCGCAGTTGCGCGCGGAGGTGCTCAACCAGATCGGCATCATCGGCAACGAGCGGCTGTGGCTCGAGAAGGTCCGGCTCGCGACGTCCGCCGCCGATCACCAGCCTGGCGAAAGCGAGCAGCTCGAAGCGCTGGAGGATCTGAAGCAGATCCTCGCCGATGCCGCGCACGATCCGGATTTCCTCGTGCTGCTCGAACGCGACCTGAAGCCGTTCGTCGGCAAGGTACGCAGCGACGTGAAGGAGGAGGTGCCGTTGCTGACGATGGCGCGCGCCGGTGAACTGACGGCGCTGGTCGAGCAGGTCGGGCCCGCGTTGCTCGCGCGGCTGGCGAGGGGGGAGTAAGCGATGCGCATCAGCCAGCTCGATCTGATCAAGTACGGCAAGTTCACCGACGAGACGCTGCGGTTCCCGCCGGCCCGCGAGGATTTTCACGTGATCGTCGGGCCGAACGAGGCCGGCAAGTCGACGATCCGCACGGCCGTATCCGAGCTGCTGTTCGGGATGAAGCTGCAGACGCCGCTCGATTTCCTGCACAGCACGCCCGAGCTGCGGATCGGCGGCGTGCTGGAGAGCGGTACGAGCGAACTCGTGTTCCACCGTGCGCGCGGGCGCAGTTCGCTGCGCACGCCCGGCGACGACAAGCTGCCCGACGACTATCTGGCGGCGATCCTCGACGGCGCGACGCGTGAGTTCTTCGAGCAGATGTTCGGGCTCGATCACGGACGGCTGGTCGATGGAGGCCGGAGCATTCTCGATGCTTCCGACAAGCTCGGCCAGGTGTTGTTCGAATCGGCTGCCGGTGTCGGCAGTCTCGGGCCGGTGCGCGAGGAGCTCGACGCGCGCGCGCTCGAGCTGTGGGCGCCGCGCCGGAGCGGCAGCGCGTTTGCGTTGGCCGAGACGTCGTTCAACGAAGCCGTGACCGAACTGAAGACGGTCCAGGTCCGCACGCGCGACTGGGTCGATCGCAAGGACGCGCGCGAAGCGGTCGAGCAGCAGATCGAGCAGGCGCGCGCGGAACAGCGCCGGCTCGAAACGCTGCGCTCGAAGCTTGAACGCGTCCGTCGGCTTGCGCCATACCTGAAGGAGCTGACGGTCAAGGATGCGGCGCTGGCCGAACTGGGTGCGGTCGTCGAGTTGCCGCCGACTGCGTATGCCGATCTGCTGAAGGCGCAGGGCGATCTCGCGGCCGAGCAGAAGGTGCTCGAAGAACGTCGCGCCGACCTGCTCGCGAAACGGCAGGCGCGCGAGGCGATCGATGCGGACGCCGGCACGCTGGCGCTCGAAGCCGATATCGAAGCGCTCGATCGGTTGCGCGGCACGTGCATGAATCACGCGCAGGATTTGCTGTTGCTCGGCGCGGATGTCGAGCGGCATGTGTCCGCCGCGTGCGCGGCGGCGGCCCAGCTCGACTGGCCGACGAACGAAGCGTCGCTGCGTGCGTCGCTGCCGACGGCGCTGTCGCTGAAGACGGTGACGAACCTGCTGCGAGAGCACGGCGCGCTGCACCAGGCGCTCGCCGGCGCGCGCGAGTCGCTCGACGAACGCACGCGCGAGCTTGCGCAGGTGCGGGAACAACAGGCGCGACTGTCGACCGTCGACGTGCCGGAGGCGCTGCGCGCGGCGCTGGCCGACGCGCAAGCCTTTCGCAACAGCGGTCAGCGCGAGCAGGCGCTGGCGCACGAGATCGCGGCCGCCGAACGCACGCTGTCGGGTGCGCTCGATGCGCTTGGCCAGTGGCGCATGCCGGTCGACACGCTGCGCGCGCTCGACGTGCCGTCGGCGGCGCGGCTCGGCGCGCTGCTGAAGGAAGACGGCGAGTACGCGAGCGCGGCCGCCGCGGCACGTGATGCGCGGGACAGCGCGCTCGAGGAGTTCGAGCGGCTCGAACTGCAGGAGAAGCATTTCGCGGAGAACCACAAGGTCGTCACGACCGGCGACGTGCTGGCGGCGCGCGCGCGGCGCGATGGCGCGTGGGGCGACATCCGCAATGGCGCGGTCGATCTCGCCGCGGGCGCACCGGCGGTCGACGACGCGATTCGCCTCGCCGACGAACTCGTCGATGCACAGCTCGGCGCGACGCAGGCCGCGGCGACGTTGCAATCGCTGCGTCAGCAGGTCGAGTCCGCGCGTGCGGGCGCGGCACGCAGGCAGGCCGCGCTGGACGAACGCGAGCGCGAGCTGGCCGCGCATCGCGACGCGTGGGCCGCACTCGCGGCGAGAGCCGCGGTGCCCGGCATGCCGCTGGCGGCGATGGGCGACTGGCTCGCGAAGCGCGAAACGGTGTTCGCCGCGCAGGCGGATCTCGACCGCCAGCGCCGCGAATTCGACGCGCTGCATGCGGCCCGGGACGGCGCGGAAGCCGCGCTGCGCGTGGCGTTGCGCACGGTATCGCGAGGTGGCGAGCCGGACGGCCTGGCGGCGCTCGTCGCGATTGCCGAGGCCTTCGTACAGTCGGCCGAGAAAGCGATCGCGCAGCAGGACAGCCTGGAAGACCGTGCGCGGGAAGCCGAACGCGGATGCGCGACCGCGCAATCGCGGGCCGGCCATGCGCAAACGGCTTACGACGCGTGGCAAGCGCAGTGGCGCGACGCGCTGGCCGACGCGAAACTGTCCGCGAGCGCGACGACGCTGGCCGCGGCGGAAGGGGCGCTCACGCTCGCGAATACGGTGACGGCCGAACTGGCCGATGCCGACGCGCCGCGCAACCGGATCGCCGCGATCCGCGCGGAGCTGGCCGCGCTCGAGGCCGGCGCGCGTCGGCTTGCGGAAGCGCTCGCGCCGGAATGGCTGGCGAGCGGCGACTGGCCGGACGTGGCGCGCCGGCTGACGATGCGCCTCGCGGCCGCCCGGGAAATCGCGCGTGCGATCGACCGTGCCGACGAAGCCGTGCGGCACGCCGACGGCAAGGTCGCGGACGCGGCCGCCGCGGTGGCCGGTGCGGATGCACGAATTCAGCCGTTGCTTCAACTGGCCGGCGTCGCGTCGATCGACGCGGCGCTGCCGCTGGCCGAGCGCTCGGATCGTCAGCGTCAGCTTCGGCAGGCGGTCGAGGCCGCGCACGAGGCATTGGTGCGCGATGGCGACGGTCTTTCCCGGTCCGCCGTCGAAGCCGAGGTCGCGGAGCAGGACATCGCCGACGTACCGGCGCATCTCGAAGCGGTGAAGCAGTCGCTCGGCGATGTCGGCAAGCGGCTGAACGAGCTGTCGCAGCAGCAGGTCGTGGCCGACCAGGCGTTCGGCGCGATCGACGGCCAGGCGAATGCGGCCGTCGCCGAGTCGAAACGGCAGGAAGCGCTGGCGGCGATGGGCGATGCGGCCGAACAGTATCTGGAGGCGGCCACCGCGAGCCGCTTGCTGAAGTGGGCGACGGATCGCTATCGCGACCAGAAGCAGGGGCCGATGCTCAGGCGCGCGGGCGAGATCTTCGCGGGGCTCACGCTCGGCGAATTCGCGAAGCTGACCGTCGACACCGAACGGACGCCGCCTGCGCTGTATGCGCGGCGTACGAAGGGCGCGTCGGTCGAGGTCGCCGGGCTGAGCGAAGGCACGCGCGACCAGTTGTTCCTCGCGCTGCGGATTGCGGCGCTGGAGCTGCAGCTTGGCAGCCGCATCGCGCTGCCGTTCGTCGCCGACGATCTGTTCATCAATTTCGACGATGCGCGCGCGAAGGCCGGACTCGATGCGCTGCGCGATCTGTCGACGCGAACCCAGGTGCTGTTCCTGACGCACCACGACCACCTGTTGCCGCTCGTGCGGGACGTCTTCGGCGCGCGGGTCAATGTGGTCGAGTTGCAGCGCGCGCCGGCCGGCGCGTGATGCGCGGGCGTGCCGCGATGCCGGTACACGGGAAGGGGCATCGCGTGCAGGTAGTATGAGCGGTTCCGAAACGCACGGGACCGGGACAACCGGTCGCGGGTCTGGCCACACGAGGGGAAAATATGAAAAAGCTGGTAGCCGCCATCGCGTTCGCGGCGGACAAGCATCGCAATCAGCGTCGCAAGGACGAAGAGGCGTCGCCGTACATCAATCATCCGATCGCACTTGCCGACGTGCTGGCCAACGAAGCCGGTATCGAGGACGAGCGCGTGATCGTCGCGGCCGTGCTGCACGACACGGTCGAGGACACGGAGACGACCGAGCAGGAACTGCTGCGGCTGTTCGGCAAGGACGTGGCGGACATCGTGATGGAGGTCACCGACGACAAGTCGTTGCCGAAGGAGGAGCGCAAGCGCCTGCAGATCGAGCACGCGTCGACCATCAGCCGGCGAGCGAAGCTCGTGAAGCTCGCCGACAAGATCTGCAACCTGCGCGACATCGCGCGGCATCCGCCCGCGGACTGGCCGCTCGAGCGCAAGCAGGCGTATTTCGACTGGGCGAAGTCGGTCGTCGACCCGATGCGCGGCGTGCATCCCGGTCTCGAGGCGATCTTCGACACCGCGTACGGCGCGCGGCCGGCGGACTGAAGTTCCGGCATGGTATCGGCTCGATCCGTCGCATCCGCCGCGCGACAGGTGCCCGCCGTGGCGGGTGTCGACGTCGGGGGCGACAAGAAGTTGTGCGATCTCGTGATCCTGCGCGGGTCGACGGTCGTCTGCCGCGAAGCGCGGATTGCCCCCGAGGCGATACCCGCGCTGTGTGTTGCCCATGACGTCGTGGCCGTCGGCGTCGACGCGCCGAGCGTGTGGTGGCCAGGCGTCGGCCGCCGGGCGGCCGAACAGGCGCTCGCCTGCGAACGGATCTCGTGTTTTCCGACACCGTCGCGGGAGCAGGCCGTTTCAAGCACGTCGGGCTTCTTCGACTGGATGTTCATCGGGGAACGCGTGTACCGCGCGCTGGCGGATACCTATCCATTGCTGACCGGTGTGCACTATGCGGGTGGTCGTGCGAGTTTCGAGACCTATCCGTATGCGATTACCTGCGCGATGCTGGGCAAGGCGGTGGCGTCGGCGAAGCAGAAGCGTACCCAGCGCCTGCAATTGCTGGAGCGGCTGGGGATCGACGTGTCGAGGCTGCGCTCCGTCGATGCGCGAGACGCAACCCTTTGCGCGTTGACCGCGCAATACGTGATCGACGGGAACGCATATGCGTATGGTGACACGGAGGGCGGTTACATCCGCGTGCCGATCGTGAGCGAGGCGATCGTGCTCGACTCGCTATAGCGGCGGCACGTGGCGACTGTGGGGCAGTTGCCACGACAAGGTGAGCTTTTGCGGGAGAGGGGCGGTCTTCCCGGCGCCGATGCCGTAGGCATTGCGTGTCGACCGACCAACATCGGGATGGCCGGCGCGCACGGCATGAAGCCGGTGCGCCGCGCGATCCCCGCCGGCACCATTCAGTCCTCGAGGATGGACTTCGGCACGCTGGACAGGTCGCAGGCTTGCGCCTGATCGAAATAGTCTTCGGCGTCGTTGATCATCACGACCGCGACGTCGATCAGCTCGTCGAGCCGTTGCAGCAGCGATTCGCGCCACTCGATGTCTTCATCGCGCGCTGGCGTCTTGTCCAGTTGTTCGATGATCGAATCGGCTGTCTGCAGGAAAGGAATCGCCTGCTGATAGTTCTCGATCGAGACCATCGCCGCGTTACGCGCGCCGACGAGCCGCTCGCGATGCTCGTCCGCCAGTTCGGATTCGCCGCTGATCCGAGGCAATACATCCGAGATGCGTTGGAGAAGCGCCGGCGTTTGTTCTTCCAGCAGGATGGCGCGTTCGCGCAGCGCCGCATATTCGTCGCGAAGATCGGCGTCGCCGGATTGAGTCGTGCTGTCCATCGTCGATAGGGGTGCGTGGTTCGGTCGCGGCATGATACTCGACAGCGCCAGGTTCCTTGTCCGTTCCGCTGCTTTTCATATAGGGGGAAAGACGGGCATACGTCATAGCTATAGCGAACCGCTCGCGTTGCGATTCAGGCCCGTCGAACCCCCAGCCCCCGTGGGCGGCAGCGCACGGGGGCTTTTTCAAACTTTTTTCACAAAGGGCTTGCGTGGGCGGCGCGAGGTGCATAGAATCACGCCTCTTTCGCGCTCACGGAAACGCGGCGCGGAAGGAAGGGAAGCAGTGCGGTTGAGGCTTGGCAGGAACGGCCTCGGCGGTACGGAAGTTGAGCCCCGCAGTCGCAACGACGTAGTGCAAAAAGTTGTTGACGAGCTGCGAAACACGGTTCATAATCTCGCTTCTCTGCTGCTGAAAACGCAGCGCTGCCGGGAAACACGAAGTTCCTCGCAGATTGCTCTTTAAAAATTAACAGCCGATAA
>NZ_JAAGPK010000246.1:0-8246 GCF_017104685.1 Burkholderia sp. Tr-20355
GCGCCGGTCGACGCGCCGGACGCCGCCGCGCCGCTGGCCGCGCCGCAGGCGCGCGACTACCTGCGCGCGTACCGCAGCGGCCTGTTCACGTGCCTGACGAACCCGAAGTCGTGCGCGTTCTGGACCAGCGTGTTCGCGGCGATGCTGCCCGCGCACGTGCCGCTGTGGTTCGACGGCGCGGTGCTGGTGACGATCGGCGTGCTGTCGGCCGGCTGGTATTCGTGCGTCGCGTACCTGTTCGCGAGCCCGCGCGCGCAGCGCGGCTACCGACGCGTGCGGCGCCCGCTCGACGCGCTGTGCGGCGTCGCGCTCGTCGGCCTCGGCGCGAAACTCGCGGCCGATCGCTGAAAGCTCGTTGCAAGCATTTGTTGCGCCAAATCCGCGCAGCCGCGGGGGTCAAGCCCGCGATCGGCGTCAACAGGGTAAAATAACGAGTTCCTCAAACGTCTGTCATCGAGAAGGCGCGTGTCCGACGCGCCGGCCGGCCGATCCAGGATCGGGCCGTCGCACTCGGTTTTTTTGCCCGTTTTTGGGCCCGTTACACGCGTTCGCCACGCGCGTCCGTTTTCAAAGCCATGAGCAAATACGACACCGCCACCGTCCAATCCGTCCATCACTGGACCGACACGCTGTTCAGCTTCACCTGCACCCGTGAGGCGAGCCTGCGCTTCAACAACGGCGAATTCACGATGGTCGGCCTCGAGGTCGACGGCAAGCCGCTCGCGCGCGCCTACTCGATCGTCAGCCCGAACTACGAAGAGCATCTCGAATTCTTCAGCATCAAGGTGCAGAACGGCCCGCTGACGTCGCGCCTGCAGCACCTGAAGGTGGGCGACACCGTGCTGATCGGCAAGAAGCCGACGGGCACGCTGGTCGCCGACAACCTGCTGCCGGGCAAGACGCTGTGGATGCTGTCGACGGGCACGGGCCTCGCGCCGTTCATGTCGATCATCCGCGATCCGGAGATCTACGAGCGCTTCGACAAGGTGATCCTGACGCACACGTGCCGCCTGAAGGGCGAGCTCGCGTACATGGACTACATCAAGCACGACCTGCCGGGCCACGAGTACCTCGGCGACATCATCAAGGAAAAGCTCGTCTACTACCCGACGGTCACGCGCGAAGCGTTCGACAACGAGGGCCGGATCACCGACCTGATCGCGACGGGCAAGCTGTTCACGGATCTCGACGTCCCGCCGTTCTCGCCGGAAAACGACCGCGTGATGCTGTGCGGCAGCACCGCGATGCTGAAGGACACGACCGACCTGCTGAAGCAGGCCGGCCTCGTCGAAGGCAAGAACAGCGCACCGGGCCACTACGTGATCGAGCGCGCGTTCGTGGACTGATCAGTCCCCAGATTTGCGCATCGTCAAGAACCGGAGCAAAAGCTCCGGTTTTTTTTCGTCCGCACTTGGCGAATTCGTAACAAACTGGGACCATCTCATCTCAAATAGTTACATTTGGATACGTCATCGCCGGGTCGTCGGGTGTCAGTGTTTTTCCTACAACAGGTTCATTCCGATTATTCACATTTACCCTTAAATGTCCGCCCGACATGACCTTTTCGGAAATTTTGAGATATTATTCGGCGCGCGTGGTTGTCGTTCGAATGAGAGTGGAAGGGTCGGATGCAAGTGTTACAAGGTGTAACTTTTGTTACCTCGGCATGGAGCGATTCTCTGGCGGCGACCGTCATCGAAACGGCAGCCGATTCACGCAGCCAGCCGGTGTCTGAACCGCTTTCTGACAGCAGGGAGAGTCATGGATACGTCGCTTAACGCGCCCGCGGGCGCCCACGCCCCGTTCCCGTCGCAGCAGCGCGTGCCCAACCGCGCCGCGACTCCGCCCGTTCCCGACACCGCGTCCGGACGCGACGCCTCCGCCGCACGGATCGCGGCCCTGTCCGCCCAATTGCTCGCCGCCGACGAAGCCGCCCGCCGCCATCTGGCCGGCGAGCTGCACGACGGGCTCGGCGCCGAATTGACCGCTGCCCGTTTCGCCCTCGCAAACGTTCAAACGTGGCTGCCGGCCGATGCGCCGGACGGCTGCCTGCGCGCGCTGGAGCTGGCGCAGCAGGCGCTCGACGCCGCCACCGACGCGAATCGCCGGCTGATCGACGAACGCGACACGCCGGCGCTCGACGCGGGCATGATCGGCGCGCTGTCGTCGTGGATCGACACGCACGCGGCGCGCACCGGCCTGCGCACGAGCTTCGTGTGTGCGGCCGACGCGCGCCTCACGCAGATCGCCGGCGCCAGCGCACTCGCGATATTCCGCGTCGCGCAGGAAGCGCTGTCGAACGTCGCGAAGCACGCCCGCGCGACGTCGGTCGACGTACGGATCGTCACCGACGGCACGCATCTGTCACTGATTGTCGCCGACGATGGGACCGGTTTCGCGCGCAGCCGCCGCACCGGCTACGGCCTCGCCGGCATGCGCGCCCGCTGCGAGGCCTTCGGCGGCGGCTTCGAGACGGCCACGCCGGAAACCGGCCGCGGCACGCGCGTCACCGCGCGTTTCGCGTGGGATTCGCTGCTCGCGGTGCCCGTCGCGGCCCGCCGCGCGTCGCTTTCGTGAGGTCGTCATGAGCCTGAACATCCTGCTCGTGGACGATCACGCGATCGTCCGGCAAGGGATTCGCCAGCTGCTGATCGACCGCGGCATCGCGCGCGACGTCACCGAGGCCGAGACCGGCGGCGACGCGATGGCGGCCGTCGACAAGCAGGAATTCGACGTGATCCTGCTCGACATCTCGCTCCCGGACACCAACGGCATCGAGGTGCTCAAGCGCCTCAAGCGCAAGCTGCCGCGCACGCCGGTACTGATGTTCTCGATGTACCGCGAGGACCAGTACGCGGTACGCGCGCTGAAGGCCGGCGCGGCCGGCTACCTGTCGAAGACGGTCAACGCCGCGCAGATGATCGGCGCGATCCAGCAGGTCGCGGCCGGCCGCAAGTACGTGAGCCCCGCGATGGCCGAGGCGCTCGCCGAATACGTGTCGTTCGAGAACGAGCCGCTGCCGCACGAGAAGCTGTCCGACCGCGAATACCAGACGCTCTGCATGCTCGCGTCGGGCAAGCGGCTCACCGACATCGCGAACACGCTGTCGCTGTCCGTGAAGACGGTGAGCGTGTACCGGTCGCGGCTGCTCGAGAAGATGCGGCTGTCGAACAACGCGGAACTCACGTTCTACGTGATGAGCAACCGGCTGGTCGACATGGCGCCCGCGACCGGCGCCTGACCGGCCCGCCGGCGTTGGGCCGGCCCGATTGGCTCGCCACCTCGGATTCGTCCGATTCCACGACGCGGCACGCGCCGCGTCGCCTTCAAACCGCCCCCCGTTTCGCGCGCAAGCGCTTGTTTTTCCGGACGATTCCGCGACACGCCGCTGCGCCGCAGCGGGTCTTGTTCGTCAAATCGGCTAAAATTACGGGTTTTCACTCAGTCAGCGCGCCGCCCCTGCGCGCGCCGGCGATTCATCCGCAATGTCTCTCTTCCGCAAGAAAAACGTCGATCGCATGATCGCCGGCGCGCACGCCGCCGGGCTCAAGAAAGCGCTCGGCGCGATCGACCTCACCTTCCTCGGCATCGGCGCGATCATCGGCACCGGCATCTTCGTGCTGACCGGCACCGGCGCCGTGCAGGCCGGCCCCGCGCTGATGCTGTCGTTCGTGATCGCCGCGATCGCGTGCGGCCTCGCGGCGCTGTCGTACGCGGAATTCGCGTCGACGATCCCCGTCGCCGGCTCGATCTACACGTATTCGTACGCGACGCTCGGCGAGCTCGTCGCGTGGATCATCGGCTGGGACCTGATGCTCGAATACGGCCTCGCGTCGTCGGCCGTGTCGGTCGGCTGGTCGGGCTACCTGCAGTCGCTGCTGCAAGGGTTCGGACTGTCGCTGCCGACCGTGCTGACGGCCGCGCCCGGCGCCGTGCCGGGCGTCGTCACGTGGTTCAACCTGCCCGCGTTCCTCGTGATGATCGTGATCACGACGCTGCTGTCGATCGGCATCCGCGAGTCGACCCGCATCAACAACATCATGGTGTTCATCAAGGTGTCGGTCGTGCTGCTCGTGATCGCGGTCGGCCTGTTCCACGTGACGCCCGCGAACTGGAAGCCGTTCATGCCGCACGGCTGGAACGGCGTGTTCGGCGCCGCGGCCGTGATGTTCTTCGCGTTCATCGGCTTCGACGCGGTGTCGTCGGCGGCCGAGGAGGTGAAGAACCCGAAACGCGACCTGCCGATCGGCATCATCGCGTCGCTCGCGGTGTGCGCGGTGCTGTACGTGACGGTCGCCGCGGTCGCGACCGGCATCGTGCCGGCGGCCCGGTACGCGAACATCTCGCACCCGATCTCGTACGCGCTGCAGGTTGCCGGCGAGACGTGGGTCGCGGGCTTCATCGATCTCGGCGCGGTGCTCGGCATGCTGACCGTGATTCTCGTGATGAGCTACGGCCAGACGCGCGTGATCTTCGCGATGTCGCGCGACGGGCTGCTGCCGGCGATGCTGTCGCGCGTGCACCCGCGCTACGCGACGCCGTTCCTGACGACCTGGCTCGTCGGCCTGTTCTTCGGGCTGATCGCCGCGCTCGTGCCGCTCAACGTGCTCGCCGAGCTGATCAACATCGGCACGCTCGCGGCATTCTCGATGGTGTCGATCGCGGTGCTCGTGCTGCGCCGCACGCACCCCGACCTGCCGCGCGCGTTCCGCTGCCCGGGCGTGCCCGTGGTGCCGATCCTCGCGGTCGCGGCCTGCCTGTTCCTGATGCTGAACCTGCAGCCCGTCACGTGGGCCGCATTCGGCATCTGGCTCGTGATCGGTCTCGCGATCTACTTCCTGTACTCGCGGCACCACTCGAAGCTCGCGCACGGCCACCACGACACGCACTGAGCGCCGTCGTCGCGCGCCCATGCCGCGCGACGACGAACGCGACAGCCGCGGGGCCGCCACCGGCCCTGCGCCCCCTCCCCCGAACCGGCCAGGCGCGGTTCCCGCGCGCGATCGCTGTCCGATCGTCGCGATCTCTTGCCCGATTCTCCGGATTTGGCCGCACGGGCCGCCACGCCGCCTGCACGTGTGCGCCGTGCGGTTCATAATCCCGCCATCGAACGACGGCCCCGGGCAAAGGGCCGTCCGGCAACAGGAAAACACGATGGAAAGTGTCGATCTCGATGTACTGAAATCCAGCGCGCGCTGGCTCGAAGAAGGGCGCCGCGTGCTGCTCGTGACGGTCGTGAAGACGTGGGGCTCGTCGCCGCGCCCCGAAGGCGCGATGCTCGCGGTGCGCGAGGACGGCCTGGTGGTCGGCTCCGTGTCCGGCGGCTGCATCGAGGACGACCTGATCGCCCGCGTGCACGCGAGCGGCATCGCGGCCGACGCGCGCCCGGAAGCGCTGAAGTACGGCGTGACGGCCGAGGAGGCGCACCGCTTCGGGCTGCCGTGCGGCGGCACGATCCAGCTGGTGCTCGAGCCGCTCACGCGCGACAGCGGGATTGCCGCGCTGTGCGCGGAAGTCGAGGCCGGCCGCCTCGTCACGCGCACGATGACGCTCGCGACCGGCCGCGCGTCGCTGTCGCCCGCCCAGGCCACCGACGGGCTCGCGTTCGACGGCGAGCGGCTCGTGACGATCCACGGGCCGCGCTACCGGATGCTCGTGATCGGCGCCGGCCAGTTGTCGCGCTATCTGTGCCAGATCGCGGTCGGGCTCGACTACCAGGTAACGGTGTGCGATCCGCGCGAGGAATACACGGATGCGTGGGACGTGCCGGGCACGCGCGTCGTGCGCACGATGCCCGACGATACGGTGCTCGAGATGAAGCTCGATGCGCGTTCGGCCGTGATCGCGCTGACGCACGACCCGAAGCTCGACGATCTCGCGCTGATGGAAGCGCTGAAGACGCCCGCGTTCTACGTGGGCGCGCTCGGCTCGCGGCGCAACAATGCGGCGCGGCGCGAACGGCTGCGCGAATTCGACCTGAACGAAGCGGAACTGGGCCGGCTGCACGGGCCGGCCGGCATCTACATCGGCAGCAGGACGCCGCCGGAAATCGCGATCTCGATCCTCGCCGAGGTCACGGCCGCGAAGAATCACGTGTCGCTGCCGACGATCCTGCAGGTCGAAGGCGCGAAAGCCGCCCGCGAGATCGCGGCGAACAGCGGCGCGGCCTGCGGGCTCTGAGCCGCCGCGGCGGCCAACGACGATCGCGCCGGCGACCGCCCGGCGCGAACCCCGATCAGGCCAGGCCGGCGGCCAGCGCCGCGGCGACCGAACCGACCACCAGCACGACGCCGACCGTGCGGCGCTTGTTCAGCTCGGTCCACAACAGCACGCCGGTCAGCGACAGCAGAATCAGCGAGCCCGCGATCGTATCCATCAGCAGCACCCAGCCGAGGTTCATCCCGACGCCGCGATGCAGGTTGTTCAGCGTCGTCAGGAACGTATTGCCGGTACGCTTCACCGATACGTAGCCGTTGCCGACCCAGTATTCGGCCTGCAGGTTCTGGTGCGGGCCGAACACGCCGAACTGCCAGTGCTCGGGCTGCATCACGCGTTTGTCGCCCCACGCGACGGCCTGCGCGGGCTCCTTGCGCATGCGGCCCGGCTTGCCGTCGAAATGCAGCTCCTGCTGCAGCCACTTCGTCATCGCGGCGGGCGTCTTCGGCACCGGATCCGGCAGCGCGATCTGCATCTCCTCGACCTGCGGCTCGCCGGTCGGGATCTTCAGCGGCGGCGCGCGGTGATTGAGCAGCACGCCCGTCACGCCGAACAGCAGCCCGAGCACCGCGCCCCACAGCCCGACCCAGCCGTGCACCTTGCGCAGCCACTTGATGAAGGTGGCGCGCCGCGAGCGCTGGCGGCGCGCGGCCAGTTCGTCGTCGCTGAGCGGGCGGCCCGCCGGGTGCAGCACGGTGACGCCGGCGCGCGGCATGCCCGTCTTGGGCGGGTCGATCGTTTCGGGCGCGTTCACGCGAAAGGTTCCATTCGTTCAAAACAACGGCCGGCGCGCAGTGCGTGCGCGTCGGCCGGGCAACATGAAAATGAGAATGGATATCATTACATAAATCGATCGCCGGCTCAATCCGTCACGGTCGCCGGCGGCGGCCCATCATGCATGGAGAGATTCGGCTGATGAGTGCGCGTTGCACGGAAATGCCGATCGATATGCGGCAAATGCCGTCGGACTGGCGCGACACGGCCGAGACAGCATTTCGTAAGAAGTCGCGCGACGCCAGGCGCGTCAGCGCAGCGGCGGCAGCGGAAAGCGCGGCGCGGTGTCGTCCGGCCCGGCCTCGGTGCGATCGAGCGCGTACAGCCACGCCAGCAGATCGGCGACGGCCTGGTAGAGCTGCGGCGGAATCCGGTCGTCGAGATCGACCTGCATCAGCAGCGACACCATCTCCGGCGCCGTATGCACGTACAGCCCCGCGTCGCGCGCGCGTGCGACGATCATCTCGGCGAGCAGGCCATAACCCTTCGCAACCACACGCGGCGCCGTGTCGCCGCCTTTCGGGTCGTAGACGAGCGCGGCCGCGCGCTTGCGGGACGTCATGCTCATCGCGGCGCCTCGTCGTCGGCCACCTGCGTCGGCGGGGCGCCGGCCGCTCCCCGCGCATACGCGGCGGCGGCCGCCTGGGCCGCGAACAGGTCGAAGCCGTCCGGCCCGTCGTCGACCGCGCGGATCGACAGTCCGCCGACCTTGAGCCCCGACCCCTCGAGCCGCTGCCGCAGCGCGGCCTCGTTTCGCGTGAGACGCTCGGCGCCCGTCTGGTTCGCGCGCAGCCGCGCGACGAGCTGCGCGCCGTTCAGCACCAGTTCCGCATCGACCGTGCCGAGCGACGGCAGCGTCAGCGTGAGGCGCGTGCGCCAGGCGATGCCGTCGCCCGCGTCGTCCCCTCCGCCGCGCTGCCCGCGGTTGTCCGGCGCGTCGGGCTCGATCGTCCAGTCGAGCCGCGCGCCCGGCCAGGCCTCGCCGGTCCAGCGAAACTGGTCGGTCGCGAGCGCATCGAGCTGCTGCCGGACGATCGGCACGGTGGCCGGATGGACGGTCGCAAGCGTCTGCGCCTGCGGATCGGACGATGCGGCAGCGAGGTCAGCCCGCGCCGGTGTCCAGCGCGTGTCGGCATGCGTGCCCAGCGGATCGGCGGTATCGGGCGGCAACGATGCGCCCTGCCGGGCGGCCGTCGGCAGGGCCTGCGCGGGATCGCGGGCCGCGCCCCCGCCCTGCGCCGGCGTACCCGGCTGCG
>NZ_JAAGPK010000247.1:0-8335 GCF_017104685.1 Burkholderia sp. Tr-20355
CGGAAATCCACTCCCATCCGATGCGCATCGCGCGGCTCGCCGCCGCAAGCGGCTTCGGGCGTGCATCGGGATTCGTCTGGGAAATGCGGCTGGAGAGAATGCCGGTCGAGCGCGTGATCGACGTGACACCGGCCGTCGTCATGGAGACGAACGTGAAGCGAGGCAAGGCGGGGTGGAAGGCGCGTCGACCCAGCGCCAAAGGCGCGCTTGACCGGGAACCGCCCGGCGCGCCGCCGGGCACGACGTTAAAATGGCGATTCCGCAGCGTCCTGTGCGCCATTCTCCCGTCCCATGTACAAAGTCATCGCCACCGATCTCGACGGTACCCTGCTGAACAGCGACCACCAGCTCGATCCGTACACGATCGACACCGTCCGCCGGCTCGACCGCGACGGCCTGCAGTTCGTGATCGCGACGGGGCGCCATTACGCGGACGTCGCCGGCATTCGCGACGTGCTCGGCATCCGGCCGTACCTGATCACGTCGAACGGCGCGCGCGTGCATGCGCCGGACGACACGACGATTCACGCGCAGGACATCGATCCCGCGATCGTCCGCAGCCTCGTGCAGCCGGAGGTCACCGGCGCGCATGGCCGCACGATCGTCAACCTGTTCACCAACGACGGCTGGCTGATCGACCGCGACGCGCCGCACCTGCTCGACTTCCACCAGGATTCGGGCTTCCGCTACGACGTGATCGACATGGCCGCGCACGACGGCGCCGATATCGCGAAGGTGCTGTATATCGGCGAGCCGGCCGATCTGGCGGTCGTCGCCGAGCAGATGCGCGTGCGCTTCGGCGATGCGCTGTACGTCACGTATTCGCTGCCCGACTGTCTGGAAGTGATGACCGCGAACGTGTCGAAGGGCCGCGCGCTGCGCACGGTGCTCGGGCGGCTCGGCGTCGATACCGGCCACTGCATCGCGTTCGGCGACAACATGAACGACATCGACCTGCTCGAAACCGCCGGTCACGCGTTCATGATGAACAACGCGAACCCCGACCTGGTGGCGCGGCTGCCGCACATTCCGCGGATCGGCAACAACTTCGATGCGGGGGTCGCCCGGCACCTGCGCTCGCTGTTCTCGCTCGAGGACAACGTCGCCGCTTCCTGAGCGTCCGGCCCCGGGCGCGTGTCCCGTGCGGAAATGAAAAACGGGCGCCAGTGGCGCCCGTCGAAATTGCCTGCCTCGATGTTGTTGGACAGCGTGAGGCTCGCTGCTCTGCTCGCTTGACCCCGTAGTGTTTTATTCGCTTGTGCGAGCCGATGCCGGAAGCAGGTCGACGGCGTCGTCACGCCCGGCGACCAGCGGGTAGATGATCCCTGCGAGTACCGCGCCGATCATCGGCGCCACCCAGAACAGCCAGAGCTGGCCGATCGCGTCGCCGCCGACGAACAGCGCCGGGCCGGTCGAGCGCGCCGGGTTCACCGACGTGTTGGTGACCGGGATCGAGATCAGGTGAATCAGCGTCAGGCACAGGCCGATCGCGATCGGCGCGAAGCCGGCCGGCACACCGCGCTTGTCGGTCGCGCCGAGGATCACGAACAGGAAGAAGCCCGTCATCACGACTTCGCAGATGAACGATGCGCTCAGCGAGTAGTGGCCGGGCGAGCGATCGCCGAAGCCGTTCGTCGCAAAGCCGCTGCCGACGACGTCGAAGCCCGGCTTGCCGGTGGCGATCAGGTACAGCACGAACGCGCCGAGCGTGGCGCCGACGACCTGCGCGACGATGTACGGAGCGAGATCGCGTGCCGGGAAGCGGCCGGCGACCGTCAGGCCGACGCTCACCGCCGGATTCAGGTGGCAACCCGAGATGTGGCCGATTGCGAATGCCATCGTCAGCACGGTCAGGCCGAAGGCAAGTGCGACGCCGGCAAAGCCGATGCCGAGGCCCGGAAAGGCGGCGGCCAGCACGGCGCTTCCGCACCCGCCGAGCACCAGCCAGAACGTGCCGAATACCTCTGCAGCGAGACGCTGAGAAAGATTCATGTAAGGACCTCGTTCAAGTGGGTTGAAGACCACCGGACGACACTGCGGATTTAATCCCTCGCCCGGAATTGGTCTGGATTATAGGAAATGAATCGCGTCCGGGAGGGTCAACGATTGTTAAATTTGAATGGCTGACGAATGCCTTTTATTAGAATAAGTCCGCATTCTCGATAAAGCCGAATCGGTTAAAGATGACAGTATTTATTTCGAAGGGCAGGGCGGCAGTGCGGATGACGTAACGGGTGTTGGCGTCCCGGCCGGATTCGCCGGGGCCGCATCATCGAAAAGGGGAGTCGAAAAATGTCTCAATACGCGAAACTCAAGGCGCAGATCGCTGATCTGCAGGCTCAGGCGGACGACGTGCGCCGCCAGGAAGTGGCGGCGGTCATTGCCGACGTCCAGCGAATGATTGCGGAATACGGCCTGACGGCCCAGGACCTGGGCTTCGCGGAACGGGCACGGCGCGGGCGCCCGCCGAAGAAGGCGCCGCTGCCGCCGAAATACCGCGATCCGAAGTCGGGTGCCACTTGGAGCGGGCGCGGCAAGCCGCCGAATTGGATCGTCGGGAAAAACCGCGATCGTTTCCTGATCGAATGACCGGAAGCCGAAAAGAAAGAGCCGCATCGTCGATGCGGCTCTTTTGTTTTACGCGCCGATTTCGGCGCGGATTTTGCTGAGTATTTCCGCGCGGATTTCCGCGTCAGGCGCTCGCGACCCGGCGCAATACCGGTTGCTTGGCCGCCGCGCAAAGCGATTCGTAAGTTTCGACATAACGCTGCGCCATTGCCTTCGAGCTGAAACGCGTGTCGAAACGCTGGCGGATCGCGGTGCGCGACAGCGTGTCGATCCGGTGCAGCGCCCCGACCGCGCCCTGCACGTCCTCGACGATGAAGCCGGTCACGCCGTCCTCGATCACTTCCGGCACCGAGCCGCGGTTGAACGCGACGACCGGCGTGCCGCAGGCCATCGCCTCGATCATCACCAGGCCGAACGGCTCCGGCCAGTCGATCGGGAACAGCAGCGCCTTCGCGCCGGACAGGAACGCGGGCTTCTGCGCCTCGTTGATCTCGCCGATGAATTCGACGTGCGCCTGGCCGAGCAGCGGCTCGATCACTTCCTTGAAATAGTCGGCGTCGGCCTTGTCGACCTTCGCGGCGATCTTCAGCGGCAGCCCGCTTTGCGCGGCGATCCGGATCGCGGTGTCGACGCGCTTTTCGGGACAGATCCGGCCGAGGAACGCGAGGTATTCGGGTTTCACGCCCGGCTGCTGCGTCAGCAGCGTGTCGGGCAGCCCGTGATACACGGTGCCGGCCCACGCGGCCTGCGGCAGCGGCTTGCGCTGGTTGTTCGAGATCGACACGACCGGCGCGTCCGGGAACGCGTCGAACACCGGCTGCAGCTCGGGCAGGTCGAGGCGGCCGTGCAGCGTCGTCACGTACGGCGTGTCGAGGCGCGACATCAGCGGGAACGGCAGGTAGTCGAGGTGGAAGTGCAGCACGTCGAATTCGTGCGCGACCCGGGCCACCTGCTCGAGGAGCCGCATGTGGGGTGCCATCGAATCGCGGATCGACGGGTCGAGCCGCAGGGCGCGCGGCCACGCCGCCTCGAGACGGGCCGACGTGACGGAGTCGCCGCTGGCGAACAGCGTCACGTCGTGGCCGAGTTCGACGAGCGCCTCGGTGAGGTAGGACACGACACGCTCGGTGCCGCCGTAGAGTTTCGGCGGAACGGCTTCGTAAAGCGGCGCGATCTGGGCAATTCGCATCGGTGTTCTCCGGTTTTCGATCCGTGGGCGCCATCGCGCCGACGCGGATCCCATACAACGTTGCGGAACTCGCCGACGCACGCGTCTGGCGTACGTGGCCGGGCCCTGGACGGGGTGCGCGGGGCGCCGGACGGCAAGCTGCGGGGCGGGCCGGCACGGCTCGCGCCGCCGCCCATTGGAGTCCATTATCGATATCGCCCTGCGGGGTTCGAGTGTTTTTTCAAACACTTAAGGCTTGTTACACGATGAAATACGCGAAAACCCCGAGAAAAAGGGCGCGGAATCATGAATCGAGATGGCCGCAACTATTGTTGCGCGATCGTGAAAAACCACTATAATTTTTACCGATCCGATTGTCGGCAGCCCTGCCGGCAAGCCTTCCGCCACCGAGCGGGCGGCCATCGGCACCCTCGCAGCCGAATGCGCGCTGTCATCCGCTTTCCCGATTGCCCCTTTCAATTCGCTTTGTCGGAAAAATTCCTACACGGTTTACAGACAAATCCTGCATGGCATACGCCACTTCGCTGATACCGACATAAATGGCGTTTGGCCAAAATTCGCCCTGTAAGACTATAAACGAGCCGACAGTGCGCCAGGAGCGCTCCGATCGAGCAAACGTTTTCATAACACGAATGGCCAAAGCAAAGCTCTTATAACGGGGGAATCATGAGCGCTACCAGCGAAATGCTCAGTGAGATCAAAGAGGTCAACCTGTCGTACCTCCTCCTCGCGCAGCGCCTGCTGCGGGAAGACAAGGCGATGGGCATGTTCCGCATGGGAATTTCCCAGGAACTCGCCGACGTGCTCGCCAACCTCACGCTCGCACAGACCGTGAAGCTTGCCGCGTCGAACCAGATGCTGTGCCGCTTCCGCTTCGACGATCACGCGCTGCTGTCGTCGCTCGCCGACAAGGGCCGTAGCGATGTCGTCGCGCACGCCCACTCGGCCATCCTGATGGCCGGGCAGCAGGTCGAAGGCGTCCGCTGATCCATCCCGCCTTGCGTTGTGTCCCGGCGTACCGCGCCGGAGGGCAGCGTATTGGCCATCCATTCGAACAACGTCAAGCGGACGGTTATCACCATGGCAAGCAAAAGCGTCGTGATCGAGGTGAAGGAAATCACCCTCGCCATCGAACTGATCGAACTGGGCGCCCGGCTGCAGCTGCTGGAGGCGGAGACGAGCCTGTCGCGGGACCGTCTGATCAAGCTGTACAAGGAACTGAAGGGCGTGTCGCCGCCGAAGGGGATGCTGCCGTTCTCGACCGACTGGTTCATGACGTGGCAGCCGAACATCCACTCGTCGCTGTTCTACAACATCTACCGGTTCATGCAGGACCACGGCCGCTGCGAGCCGATCCAGTCGATCGTGAAGGCGTACCGGCTCTATCAGGAGCACGTGAATCTGTCCGGTGACGAGGCCGCGCTGAGCCTCACGCGGGCATGGACGCTCGTGCGCTTCTTCGATTCGGGGATGCTGCAGATGACCCCGTGCACGCGCTGCGGCGGCCACTTCGTCGCGCATGCGCATGATCCGCATCAAGGTTTCGTGTGCGGCCTCTGCCAGCCGCCGTCGCGTGCCGGCAAGACCCGCAAGGCCGCCGCCGCGCGCGCCGAACTGGCTGCCACCGCGGCCTGAGCGCCACCGGGCGGGGCGCGGGCGGTTGCCGCGGGCCGCGCGAATCGTCCGTGCCGTGCTGGTAAACACTGCCGGGCCGCCGCCGGGCGGCCGCGAAAGTTTTCCTGCCGACTGCCGTAAACCTGTTTAACGGCGGTCTTCCCGCCGGTCTTTCGTGAGGGACAGGCAGTGCTGATTATCGTGGGAACACTCGTGACGCTGTTGTCCGTCTTCGGCGGCTATGCGCTGGCAGGCGGGCATCTGGGCGCATTGATCCAGCCGGTCGAGATCCTGATGATCGTGGGCGCCGGCGTCGGCGCATTCATCCTCGGCAACGGCGGCAAGACCATCAAGGCCACGCTGCGCGTGCTGCCGACCCTCTTCAAAGGGTCGAAGTACACGAAGGACGTCTACATGGAGCTGATGGCGCTGCTCTACGTGCTGCTGGCGAAGGCGCGCAAGGAAGGCACGCTGACGCTCGAGGCCGACATCGACGATCCGGAAAAGAGCCCGATTTTCACGCAATACCCGAAGATCCTCGCCGATCATCACATCGTCGAGTTCCTGACCGACTACCTGCGCCTGATGGTGGGCGGCAACATGAACGCGTTCGAGATCGAGAGCCTGATGGACGAGGAGATCGAGACGCACCACGCGGAAGGCGAAGGCCCCGCGCACGCGCTGATGCGCGTCGGCGACGCGATGCCGGCGTTCGGCATCGTCGCGGCCGTGATGGGCGTGGTCCACACGATGGCGTCGGCCGACAAGCCGCCCGCGGTGCTCGGCGCGATGATCGCGCAGGCGCTGGTCGGCACGTTCCTCGGGATCCTGCTGTCGTACGGGCTGATCGGGCCGCTCGCGAGCCTGGCGGAGCAGCGCGTCGCCGAGTCGACGAAGATGTTCCAGTGCATCAAGGTGACGATCCTCGCGACGCTGAACGGTTATGCGCCGGCGATTGCCGTCGAGTTCGGCCGCAAGGTGCTGTTCTCGACCGAGCGCCCGTCGTTCTCGGAGCTCGAAGAGCACGTGCGCCGGGTGAAGGCGAAGTGACGCGGAGCGCACGATGAGCAAGAGCAAGGATCGCGCGATCGTCGTCAAGCGGGTGGCCCCGGCGAAGAAGGGCCACCACGGCGGCGCATGGAAGCTCGCGTACGCGGATTTCATGACCGCGATGATGGCGTTCTTCCTGTTGATGTGGCTGCTGAGCTCGGTCACGCCGGTGCAGCTGAAGGGCATCGCCGAATACTTCAACACGCCGCTGAAGGCCGCGCTGTTCGGCAGCGGCGACCGCAATTCGCAGGACTCCAGCATCCTCAACGCCGGCGGCCGCGACCTGTCGAGCGTCGACGCCGGCACGCTGCGCCGCACCGACGGCTCGACGCAGCTCGCCGATCGCGTCGCGAAGGCCGGCGACGACAACACGCGCTCGCAGGCGCAGGGCGCGCAGGACCGGCTCGAGCAGGCGCGCCTGCACGACCTGCAGATCAAGCTGATGGCCGCGATCGAGGCGAATCCGACGTTGCGCCAGTTCAAGCAGCAGATCCGCATCGATTCGACGCTGATGGGGCTGCGCATCGAGATCGTCGATTCGCAGAAGCGGCCGATGTTCGCGATGTCGAGCGACCGCGTCGAGCCGTACATGCGCGACATCCTGCGCGAGATCGGCAAGACGCTGAACGACGTGCCGAACCGGATCATCGTCCAGGGCCACACCGACGCCGTGCCGTACGCGGGCGGCGAGGGCGGCTACAGCAACTGGGAGCTGTCGGCCGATCGCGCGAACGCGTCGCGCCGCGAGCTGATCTCCGGCGGCATGGACGAGGCGAAAGTGCTACGCGTGCTCGGCCTCGCGTCGACGCAGAACCTGAACAAGGCCGACCCGCTCGATCCGGAAAACCGCCGGATCAGCGTGATCGTGCTGAACCGCAAATCCGAAGAGGCGCTGATGCGCGATGACGCGACGACCACGACGCTGTCGGCCGATGCGGCCGGCTCGAAGCAGCTCGCGCAGCAGCTCGGCGCGGCGCCGGCCGTGCGCCCCGCGCTCGCGGCGTCCGCCGTCGCGGTGCCGAAACCCTGATATCGACAAGACCCGCTCCGAGACAGACATGATCCGAACCATTCTCGCCATCGACGACTCCGCGACCATGCGCGCCCTGCTGCAGGCGACGCTTGCACAGGCCGGCTATGACGTGACGGTGGCGCCGGACGGCGAAGCCGGCTTCGACATGGCCGCGACCGCGCCGTACGACCTGGTGCTGACCGACCAGAACATGCCGCGCAAGAACGGGCTCGAGGTGATCGCCGCGCTGCGCAAGCTGACCGCGTATGCGGACACGCCGATCCTCGTGCTGACGACCGAGGGCAGCGATGCCTTCAAGGATGCCGCGCGCGACGCGGGCGCGACGGGCTGGATCGAGAAGCCGATCGACCCGGCCGTGCTGGTCGACCTGGTCGCGACGCTCTCCGAGCCGGCCGCATCCTGACATGAACGCGACGAATTCAACCGGTGACCGGGCATGACTCTCGACATCACTCAGTTCTACCAGACCTTTTTCGACGAAGCGGACGAGCTGCTCGCGCAGATGGAGCAGCTGCTGCTGAACCTCGACGTCGACTCGCCCGACCCCGAAGACCTGGCCGCGATCTTCCGCGCCGCGCATTCGATCAAGGGCGGCGCGGCGACGTTCGGCTTTTCCGCGCTGACCGATACGACGCACATCCTCGAATCGCTGCTCGACCGCGCGCGCAACCACGAGCTGACGCTGACCAAGGAGATGGTCGACGCGTTCCTCGAGACCAAGGACGTGCTGTCCGACCAGCTCGCGGACTACCGCGCGAGCGCCGAACCGGACGCGGCGGCTGCCGCGACGATCTGCGCGAAGCTCGAACGGCTGAAGGCCGAGAGCGGCGCGGGTGAACCGGCGGCGGCCGCCGCGCCGGCACCTGCGCCCGCTGCCGCAC
>NZ_JAAGPK010000248.1:0-7853 GCF_017104685.1 Burkholderia sp. Tr-20355
GGGGCCGAACATGTCGCAGAAGGTGAGGCGCTGCTGCAGTGTCGCGAGCATCGCGTCGCTGAAGACTTCGTTGAGCATCCCGTGCGCCTTCAGGTTGTTCAGCGCGACGAGATAGTAGTACTCGCCCGATCTTCGCGTGGGTGATCGCCATCATCCTGATGCTGGCCGGGGTTGCGGCGATCTTCACGCTACCGATCTCGCAGTATCCGACGATCGCGCCGCCATCGATCCAGATCACCGCGAACTATCCGGGCGCTTCCGCGAAGACGGTGGAAGACACGGTGACGCAGGTGATCGAGCAGCAGATGAGCGGTCTCGACAACTTCCTGTACATGTCGTCGACGAGCGACGACTCGGGTAACGCGACGATCACGCTGACCTTCGCGCCGGGTACCAACGCCGACATCGCGCAGGTGCAGGTGCAGAACAAGCTGTCGCTCGCGACGCCGGTTCTGCCGCAGGTCGTGCAGCAGCTCGGCCTGTCGGTGACGAAGTCGAGCAGCAGCTTCCTGCTGGTGCTCGCCTTCAACTCCGAAGACGGCAGCATGAACAAGTACGACCTCGCGAACTTCGTGGCGTCGCACGTGAAGGATCCGATCAGCCGGTTGAACGGCGTCGGTACCGTCACGCTGTTCGGCTCGCAGTACGCGATGCGGATCTGGCTCGACCCGACCCGCCTGACCAACTACGGCCTCACGCCGGTCGACGTCAGCTCGGCGATCACCGCGCAGAACGTGCAGATCGCGGGCGGTCAGCTCGGCGGCACGCCGGCGAAGCCGGGCACCGTGCTGCAGGCGACGATCACCGAATCGACGCTGCTGCAGACGCCCGAGCAGTTCGGCAACATCCTGCTGAAGGTCAACCAGGACGGCTCGCAGGTGCGCCTGAAGGACGTCGCGCAGATCGGCCTCGGCGGCGAAAACTACAACTTCGACACGAAGTACAACGGTCAGCCGACCGCGGCACTCGGTATCCAGCTCGCGACCAACGCGAACGCGCTCGCGACCGCGAAGGCCGTGCGCGCGAAGATCGACGAGCTCTCGCCGTTCTTCCCGCACGGCCTCGTCGTGAAGTATCCGTACGACACGACGCCGTTCGTGAAGCTGTCGATCGAGGAAGTGGTCAAGACGCTGCTCGAAGGTATCGTGCTCGTGTTCCTGGTGATGTACCTGTTCCTGCAGAACCTGCGGGCGACGATCATCCCGACGATCGCGGTGCCGGTCGTGCTGCTCGGCACGTTCGCGATCATGTCGATGGTGGGCTTCTCGATCAACACGCTGTCGATGTTCGGCCTCGTGCTCGCGATCGGCCTGCTGGTCGACGATGCGATCGTGGTGGTGGAGAACGTCGAGCGCGTGATGGCGGAAGAAGGCTTGTCGCCGAAGGAGGCGACCCGCAAGGCGATGGGCCAGATCACCGGCGCACTGGTCGGCGTGGCGCTCGTGCTGTCGGCGGTGTTCGTGCCGGTGGCGTTCTCGGGCGGCTCGGTCGGCGCGATCTATCGTCAGTTCTCGCTGACGATCGTGTCGGCGATGGTGCTGTCGGTGCTCGTCGCGTTGATTCTGACGCCGGCACTGTGCGCGACGATCCTCAAGCCGATCCCGCAAGGGCATCACGAAGAGAAGAAGGGCTTCTTCGGCTGGTTCAACCGTACGTTCAACAACAGCCGCGACAAGTACCACGTCGGCGTGCACCACGTGATCAAGCGCTCGGGCCGCTGGCTCATCATCTATCTGGTCGTGATCGTCGCGGTCGGGCTGCTGTTCGTGCGCCTGCCGAAGTCGTTCCTGCCCGATGAAGACCAGGGCCTGATGTTCGTGATCGTGCAGACGCCGTCGGGTTCGACGCAGGAAACGACCGCGAAGACGCTCGCGAACATTTCCGACTACCTGCTGAAGGACGAGAAGGAAATCGTCGAGTCGGCGTTCACGGTCAACGGCTTCAGCTTCGCGGGCCGCGGCCAGAACTCCGGTCTCGTGTTCGTGCGCCTGAAGGATTACTCGCAGCGTCAGCACGCGAACCAGAAGGTGCAGGCGCTGATCGGCCGGATGTTCGGGCGCTACGCGGGCTACAAGGACGCGATCGTGATCCCGTTCAACCCGCCGTCGATTCCCGAACTCGGCACGGCGGCCGGCTTCGACTTCGAGCTGACGGACAACGCCGGTCTCGGCCACGATGCGCTGATGGCCGCGCGTAACCAGTTGCTCGGGATGGCTTCGAAGGATCCGACGCTGCAGGGCGTGCGCCCGAACGGCCTGAACGACACGCCGCAGTACAAGGTCGACATCGACCGCGAGAAGGCGAATGCGCTGGGCGTGACGGCGGATGCGATCGACCAGACGTTCTCGATCGCATGGGCGTCGAAGTACGTGAACAACTTCCTCGACACCGACGGCCGGATCAAGAAGGTGTACGTGCAGGCAGACGCGCCGTTCCGGATGACGCCGGAAGACATGAACGTCTGGTACGTGCGCAACGGGTCGGGCGGGATGGTGCCGTTCAGTTCGTTCGCGACCGGCCACTGGACGTACGGTTCGCCGAAGCTCGAGCGCTACAACGGCGTGTCGGCGATGGAAATCCAGGGTCAGGCCGCACCGGGTAAGTCGACCGGCCAGGCGATGGCCGCGATGGAAGGGCTCGCGAAGAAGCTGCCGGTCGGTATCGGCTATTCGTGGACCGGCCTGTCGTTCCAGGAAATCCAGTCCGGTTCGCAGGCGCCGATCCTGTACGCGATCTCGATCCTCGTCGTGTTCCTGTGTCTCGCGGCGCTGTATGAAAGCTGGTCGATCCCGTTCTCGGTGATCATGGTGGTGCCGCTCGGCGTGATCGGCGCACTGCTTGCGGCGACGATGCGCGGTCTGGAAAACGACGTGTTCTTCCAGGTCGGCCTGCTGACCACCGTGGGCTTGTCCGCGAAGAACGCGATCCTGATCGTGGAATTCGCGCGCGAGTTGCAGATGACGGAGAAGATGGGGCCGATCGAGGCCGCGCTGGAAGCGGCGCGCCTGCGGCTGCGCCCGATCCTGATGACGTCGCTCGCGTTCATTCTCGGCGTGATGCCGCTCGCGATCAGCAACGGCGCGGGTTCGGCCAGCCAGCATGCGATCGGTACGGGCGTGATCGGCGGGATGATCACGGCGACGTTCCTCGCGATCTTCATGATCCCGATGTTCTTCGTGAAGATCCGCGCGATCTTCAGCGGCGAGAAGGAAGACGTCGACGAGGCGCTGCGCCTGGCTCAGGAGCACTCGCACCACGAAGAGAAGCCGGGCAACGGCGACGAAGGCAACAAGGGACAGTGATGATGCAAAAACACGCTTTGACTGCAATCGCGGTCGCGCTCCTTGCCACGGGCTGCACGATGGCGCCGCATTACAAGCGGCCCGATGCACCCGTCGCGCAGGCGTACCCGGCCGGCGGCGTCTACGCGACGCAGCCGGGTGCGGCCGGCGCGCGCAGCGCGAACGGCCAGGCGGCGACGGCCATCGGCTGGCGCGAATTCTTCGTCGATCCGCGCCTGCAGCGGCTGATCGAGATCGCGCTGAAGAACAACCGCGACCTGCGCGTGTCGGTGCTGAACATCGAGGCGGCGCGCGCGCAGTACCAGATCACGCGCGCGGGCCTGTTCCCGACGCTCGACGGTACGGGCACGGGCAACGTCCAGCGCGTGCCGCAGGGCTTGTCGACGACCGGTGCGCCGTATATCTCGCGTGCCTACAACGTCGGGCTGTCGGCGTCGTGGGAGCTCGACCTGTTCGGCCGCGTGCAGAGCCTGAAGGACCAGGCGCTCGCGCAGTACCTGTCGACGTCGTACGCACGGCAGGCGTCGGAAATCTCGCTGGTGTCTTCCGTGGCCGACCAGTACCTGACGCTGCTGTCGACCGACGACTTGCTGAAGGTCACGGAGAACACGCTGAAGTCCGCGCAGGCGCAGTACGACCTGACGAAGCTGCAGTTCGACAACGGCACGGGCTCGGAGCTCGAGCTGCGTCAGGCGCAGACGGTGGTCGAGACGGCGCTCGCGAACCAGCAGGCGCAGGCGCGTGCGCGAGCGCAGGCGCTGAACGCACTGGTGCTGCTGATCGGCGAACCGCTGCCGGACGACCTGCCGGCGGGCATGCCGCTGGACGCGCAGAACCTGCTGACGGACGTGCCGGCCGGGCTGCCGTCGGATCTGCTGACGCGTCGTCCGGACGTGATGCAGGCCGAGCAGACGCTGCTGGCCGCGAACGCGAACATCGGCGCGGCACGTGCGGCGTTCTTCCCGCGCATCTCGCTGACGGGCGCATTCGGCACCGGCAGCCCGACGCTCGGCGGCCTGTTCAAGGCCGGCACGGCGGCGTGGTCGTTCGCGCCGCAGATCACGATGCCGATCTTCGAAGGCGGGCAGAACATCGCGAACCTGAACCTGGCGAACGTGCAGAAGCGCATCGAGATCGCGAACTACGAGAAGGCGATCCAGTCGGCGTTCCGCGAAGTGGCGGATGGTCTCGCCGCACGCGGCACGTACGACCAGCAGATCGCGGCGCTGGAGCGCAACGAGCATGCGCAGCAGCGTCGTTTCGACCTGTCGGACCTGCGTTACAAGAACGGCGTCGACAGCTACCTGTCGGTGCTGACGGCGCAGACGGACCTGTACTCGGCCCAGCAGACGCTGATCAGCGCACGTCTGGCGCGCTGGACGAACCTGGTCGACCTGTACCGCGCGTTGGGCGGCGGGTGGATCCAGCGGGCCGGCGAAACGCCGCGCGCGCCGGATGCGCCGGTCGACTACGACAAGGCGGCTGCTCCGGTCGCTGCGTCGGCGGCCGCGACGAACGGGTAAGTGCAACGAAGGGGAGGGGCGGCCAGCCGCGCCTGTCCCTGGAACCGGCTGTATGCGGAAACGAGAACGCCACGGGCCACAATCCGTGGCGTTTTCTTTTTTGTGTCCGCGCCGACGTGCCGGCAATCGCATCGGCGTTCCGTCCACCCGTCCGGCGTCGTTCAACACGCGCAGGTACACTCGCTGCATGAAAACGACCCGGATCATCCTGCTCAACGGCGCGGGCAGTTCAGGCAAGACGTCGCTCGCGCATGCGCTCCAGGCGCTGCTGGCCAGCCCGTACCTGCACGTCCGGATGGATGCGTTTCTCGACATGCTGCCCGCGCGCTACCTGAACGACGCGGCCGGATTCACGTTTTCGTCGTTCGTCGAGGACGGCAGGAACGTGGTGTCGATCAGCAGCGGGCCGGTTGCCCGGCGAGCGATGCAGGGGATGCGCCACGCGATCGTCGCGCTGGCGGAGCAGGGCAACAACCTGATCGTCGACGAGGTGCTGCTGGGCGACGAGAAGGCCGAGTACGCCCGTTTGCTGGCGCCGTTTACGGTCAGCCTGGTCGGCGTCCACTGTCCGCTGGAGGTGCTCGAGGAACGGGAGCGGCGACGGGGCGATCGTCTCGCGGGGCTCGCGCGCTGGCAGTACGACAGGGTGCATGCGGGCATGACCTACGATGTGAGCGTCGATACCAGCACGGCCACGCCGGAGGCCTGCGCGCGAAACATCATGCTGGCGCTGGCGTTGCACGGAGGCTGACACGCGGCGCCTCGCGGGGGCGCGTACGTGGCGTCCACGGCGCCACGGCCGCGTGGGCCCAGCCGGGAACAAGCAAAACGCCACGGCATGCCGTGGCGTCTTGCGTTATCGCGTCGCGCCGTCGTCCGGCGCGGGGCGATCAGTGGTGCACGTCGGCGGGACGTCCGTCGAAGTCGTGTCCGGCGCGGCGGATCTCGCAGCGCGCATCCTTCTCGCCTTTCACGCCGTTGAACACGATGTTCAGGATCACGGCCGATGCCGACGCCAGCAGGATGCCGCTGTGCAGGATCGGCGCGAGCGCGGGCGGCAGCTTCGAGAAGAAGTGCGGCGACACGACCGGCACGAGGCCCATGCCGACGCTCACGGCGACGATGAACAGGTTGTGCGCGTTGTTCACGAAGTCGACCTTGGACAGTACCTTGATGCCGTTCGCGGCCACCATCCCGAACATCACGATGCCCGCGCCGCCGAGCACGAACGGCGGCACCGACGCGACGACCTGCGCCATCTTCGGGAACAGGCCGAGCAGCACGAGGATCACGCCGCCCGTCGCACACACGAACCGGCTCTTCACGCCCGTCACGCCGATCAGGCCGACGTTCTGCGAGAACGACGTATGCGGGAACGAGTTGAAGATGCCGCCGATCAGCGTACCGAGGCCGTCGACGCGCAGGCCGCGCACCAGGCGCTCCTGGTTGACCGGGCGATCGACCATGTCGCCGACCGCGAGGAACATGCCGGTCGATTCGATGAACGTGACGAACATCACCGTGACCATCGTCACGATCGACAGCGGGTCGAAGTGCGGCAGGCCGAAGTGGAACGGCATCACGAAGCCGACCCACGGCGCGTGTGCGACGCCGTCGGTATTCACGCGGCCGATCGCGAACGCGATCGCGAAGCCGGCGACGATGCCGAGCAGCACCGAGATGTTCGCGACGAAGCCGCGGCCGTACTTGTTGATCAGCAGGATCAGCGTCAACACGAGCAGCGACAGGCCGAGATAGACCGGGCTGCCGTACTCCGGGTTGCCGACGCCGCCGGCCGCCCAGTTGATGCCGACTTCCATCAGCGACAGCCCGATCACCGCGATCACGGTGCCGACGACCACCGGCGGGAAGAACCGCAACAGCTTGCCGATCATCGGCGCGAGCACGATGCCGATGATGCCGGCCGCGATCGTCGAACCGAAGATGTCGAGAATGCCGAGGCCGGGGTTCGTGCCGATCGCGATCATCGGGCCGACCGCCGCGAACGTGCAGCCCATGATGACGGGCAGGCGGATCCCGAAGATCCACAGGCCCAGCGTCTGGATCAGCGTGGCGATACCGCACGAAAACAGGTCGGCGCTGATCAGGAACGCGATCTGGTCTTTCGGCAGCTTGAGTGCGGCGCCAACGATAAGCGGCACGGCAACGGCGCCGGCGTACATGACGAGGACGTGCTGCAGGCCAAGCGTTACCAGCTTGCCGGTTGGCAGCACCTCATCGCACGGATGGACCGTGTTCGATTGCATCTGTCTCACTCCATGATCTTGTTTTCGGGGTGATACGAAGTTATGCGGAATGAATCCACGCAACAAGAGCGCTGGGTACTATTCCGTTCTTTGCTGGTTCGATATGCCGTTTCGGCATGGAGCAGGGTGTCGATCATCGGGAAACTGCCGCAGGAGTGAGGTTCCCCGGTTTTATAGCCCTTCAAAATAGCGCTGACCCCCGTGCCAAATATGGGCTGCTTTATGGTCTGTATCGGGCGTGCCGCATAGTGGCAAAAAGGACCGATGCAAATTCGTGCCGGGTTAACCCGCGAACGCCCGCTTTTGCGTGCGGGTTGCGGCCCGGTGAAACCGGTCGGCCGGCCGCATGTCCGGCGCGCCGGCGTGGCGGCAAAAGCCGGGGCGCATATCGCGATCCCGTTATCATCGACATCCGTTCATTCGAATTCGCCTACCCGTCATGCGCCTGCTCGGAATCGACCTCGGCACCGGCTCCATCAAACTCGTCACGCTCGATGCAGATGGCGTCGAGCGGGCAGTCGCGAGCGAACCTTATGCGCTGTCGTCGCCGCAGCCCGGCTGGGCCGAGATCGCGCCCGATACGTGGTGGCAGGCGCTCGTGCGCGCGGCCGCACGGCTGCCGGCCGGCGAGCGTGCGCAGGTCGCGGCGATCGGCTTCTCGGGCCAGATGCACGGCGTCGTGCTGATCGACGCGGCCGGACAACCGGTGCGGCCCGCGCTGCTGTGGCCCGACACGCGCGCCGCGCGCGAAGCGGACGCGG
>NZ_JAAGPK010000249.1:0-7871 GCF_017104685.1 Burkholderia sp. Tr-20355
GCCGGCGACGCGTAAAGCGTCACGCTCGAATCGGGCCCCTCCTCCACGCCGGCCTTGCGCAGCACGGCTTCGAGCTGCTCCGCCGCTGCCGCGCGCGGCAGCGGCAGGTCGGTCACGCACCAGTGGTCGATCTCGCCCTTCAGGTGCTGCAGCACGCCGTCGATGTCCTTGTCGTGCATCGCGCCGAACACCGCATACGTGTACGGGAAGAAGCCCATGTTGCCGAGGTTCTGCTCGAGCACGGCCGCGGCGTGCGGGTTGTGCGCGACGTCGAGCACGATCGCCGGCTTGCCGGGCAGCACCTGGAAGCGCCCCGGCAGCTCGACGTTCGCGAGCCCGAGCCGGATGTCCTGCGCGGACACCGGCAGCACCGGGCGCAGCGCCTCCAGCGCGGCGAGCGCGGCCGACGCATTGATCAGCTGATTCGCGCCGCGCAGCGCCGGATACGCGAGCGCCGGATAGCGCTTCTCGCGGCCGAGGTAGCTCCATTGCTGGCGCTCCGCGCCCGCCTGCGCCTCGTAGCGGAAATCGCGGCCGACCAGCCACAGATCGGCGCCGATCGCCTCGGCGTGGTCGATCAGCGTTTGCGGCGCGGCCGGATCGCCGCAGATCGCCGGCTTGCCCGCGCGGAAGATCCCGGCCTTCTCGAACGCGATCTTCTCGCGCGTGTCGCCGAGGTATTCGGTGTGGTCGATGTCGATGCTCGTGACGATCGCGCAATCGGTATCGATGATGTTGACCGCATCGAGCCGGCCGCCGAGGCCGACCTCGAGGATCACCGCATCGAGCCCGCGCGACGCGAACAGGTGCAGGATCGCGAGCGTCGTGAATTCGAAATACGTGAGCGACACGGGCGCGGGCAGCGACGTGCGCGCGGCCTCGACGGCCTCGAAATGCGGCAGCAGTTCGTCGTCGGTGACGTTCTGCCCGTTCACGCGGGCGCGCTCGTTGAATTCGAGCAGGTGCGGCGACGTATGGCAGCCGACCTTGTAGCCCGCGCGCACGAGGATCGTCTCGAGGAACGCGCAGGTCGAGCCCTTGCCGTTCGTGCCGCCGACGGTGATGACGGGGCACGCGAATTCGAGCTGCAGCGCCGCCTTGACCTGCCCGATACGGGTCAGGCCCATGTCGATGCCGACCGGGTGCGCGCGTTCGAGGTGCGAAAGCCACGCGTCGAGAGTGGGAAAAGTGCTCATCGGATCAAATCTGGATCGGTACCGCCACTACGCCAAAAAACGAAGCGCGCCGCCTGACGCTGAAGCCAGGCGACGCGCAGAGTTCACAACCTTGCGCCGGTCAAGCCAGCGCGTCGGCCGGCTGTCGCTGCAGCAGCGCGAGCAACTGCGCGATTTCGTCGCGCATCTTGCGACGGTCGACGATCATGTCGATCGCGCCCGTCTTCAGCAGGAATTCGGCGCGCTGGAAGCCTTCCGGCAGCTTCTCGCGAACCGTCTGCTCGATCACGCGCGGGCCGGCGAAGCCGATCAGCGCCTTCGGCTCGGCGATCACGACATCGCCGAGGAACGCGAAGCTTGCCGACACGCCGCCCATCGTCGGGTCGGTCAGCACCGAGATGAACGGCAGCTTCGCTTCGGCCAGCTTGGTCAGCATCGCGGTGGTTTTCGCCATCTGCATCAGCGACAGCAGGCTTTCCTGCATCCGTGCGCCGCCCGACGCCGTGAAGCAGATGAACGGCACGTGCTGCTCCAGCGCGTTCTGCGCGCCGCGCGCGAAGCGCTCGCCGACGACCGAACCCATCGAGCCGCCCATGAACGAGAACTCGAAGCAAGCCGCGACGACCGGCAGCGTGTGGATCGCCCCGCCCATCACGACCATCGCGTCGGTCTCGCCCGTCTCGTCCATCGCTTCCTTCAGACGATCGGGGTACTTGCGGCTGTCCTTGAACTTCAGCGTGTCGACCGGCACGATTTCCTGACCGATTTCATAACGGCCTTCCGGATCGAGCAGCCCGTCGAGGCGTTCACGCGCGCCGATGCGCATGTGGTGATCGCACTTCGGGCACACGTGCAGGTTCGCATCCACGTCGTTGCGGTACAGCACGGCCTCGCAGGACGGGCACTTGACCCACAGGCCTTCCGGAATGCCCTTGCGGCTTTTCGGATCGGTCTGCTTGATCTTCGGCGGCAACAGTTTGTCGAGCCAGCTCATCGTATGGTTTCCTGTTCCGTGGCGGGCCGGGCCGACTGGCCCGCCCGCTTCCTGTGTTGTGTTTATCGCGCCGCCTTGCCCGCGCCGTCCAGGGCGGCACGCAGCTCGGCGATGAAGGTCTTCAGCGCGGCGGCGGCGGCGTCCGGCGCAGCGCTCTCGAGCAGCTGCACGAGGCGGCTGCCGATCACGACGGCGTCCGACACTTCGGCCACCGCACGCGCCGTTTCGGCGTCGCGGATCCCGAAGCCGACGCCCACCGGAACCGGCACGCGCGACTTGATGGCCGGGATTTTACCCGCAATGCTCGAAACATCCAGATTTCCCGCGCCGGTCACGCCCTTGAGCGACACGTAATACACGTAGCCGCTCGCGATCTTGCCGACATCGGCGATACGTTCGTCGGTCGACGTGGGCGCCAGCAGGAAGATCGGATCGATCTGCGCGGCACGCATCTTTTCGGCGAATACGCCCGCCTCTTCCGGCGGATAGTCGACCACCAGCACGCCGTCGACACCGGCCGCATGCGCGTCGGCCGCGAACGCGTCGACGCCCATCCGCTCGATCGGGTTCGCATAGCCCATCAGCACGACGGGGGTTTTGGGGTCGGTCTCGCGAAAACGCTTCACGTCGGCGAGCACGCTCTTCAACGTGACGCCGCGCGCGAGCGCGCGCTCCGACGAGCGCTGGATCACGGGGCCGTCGGCCATCGGGTCCGAGAACGGCACGCCGAGCTCGATCACGTCCGCGCCGCCGGCGGCGAGCGCGTGCATGAATTCGACGGTTTTCGCGGGATCGGGGTCGCCGGCCGTGATGAACGGGATCAGGCCCTTACGGCCTTGTTCGGCGAGCGCGGCGAAGGTCTGCTGAATACGGGACATGGCAATTTTCCTGTGTCGATCCGGAGTGGGCGCGTCAGCGCTTGCTCCGGCCCCATACAAAGTATGGCGTTGCGTTCGGCGATGCGGCGGCGCGATTCACGCGCACGCCGGCGCGGCGAGCGCGCTGACGCGCTCGTGCGCGATCGCGCAATAGCTTTCGTTGATCTCGTAGCCGACGAAGTCGCGCCCCTGCCGTGCGCAGGCCACCGCGGTCGTGCCGCTGCCCATGAACGGATCGAGCACGCGGCCGCCCGGCGGGCAGCTTGCGAGCACCATCCGCTCGATGATTTCCAGCGGCTTCTGGGTCGGATGATCGACGCGCTCCGCGTGCTGCCGATGCAGGCGCGAGACCGACCAGACGTCCTTCGGGTTGTAGCCCATCTCCAGCCACTTGCTGCCTTCGAACAGCTTGCGCGAGCGGGCCTTCTTCGTATCGGCGTCGTACGGGATGCGGACCGGATCGAGATCGAAGTAATACGCTTTGGAAACCGCGAAAAAGCCGATGTTGTCGTGCACCGACGTGAAACGGCGCGTCGTGCCGCCCATGCTCGGCACGCGCCGGTCCCAGATGATCTCGTTGACCATCGTGAGCTTCGTCTTCAGGAAACTGAAGATTTCCGGCGCGTACTGCCACGTGCAGAAGATGTACATCGACCCGCTCGGCTTCAGCTTCGGAATCGCGAGCTCGAGCCACTCGCGCGTCCACGCGAGGAAATCGTCGCCCGAACGCTTGTCCGAATCGTTGCCGTAGTCCTTGCCGAGCCCGTACGGCGGATCGGCGACGATCAGGTCGATCGACGCGTCCGGCAGGTGCGCGGCATCGGTCAGGAAATCGCGGTTATGCAGCTCGATACCGGACGGCAGCGCGCGCGGCGCGGCGGCGGCGGGTTGAACCGCCTCCGCCTCGCTCGCGCCGCCGCCGCCCGGCTCTTCGATCAGGTCACGCATCGGTCGGGGTCAGAGGTCGATGCCCGATCGCTCGGCGACCGTGTGCATGTCCTTGTCGCCGCGGCCCGACAGGTTGACGAGCAGGATCTTGTCCTTCGGCAACGTCGGCGCGAGCTTCACGCCATACGCGATCGCGTGGCTCGACTCGAGCGCGGGGATGATCCCCTCGATCCGGCAGCAGTCGTGGAACGCCTTCAGCGCTTCGTCGTCGGTGATCGGCACGTACTGCGCGCGGCCGCTGTCCTTCAGCCAGGCGTGCTCGGGACCGACGCCCGGATAGTCGAGGCCCGCCGATATCGAATGCGTCTCGATGATCTGGCCGTTGTCGTCCTGCAGCAGGTACGTGCGGTTGCCGTGCAGCACGCCCGGGCTGCCGGCGATCAGCGACGCCGCGTGATGGCCCGTGTCGAGGCCGTCGCCGGCCGCCTCGACGCCGATCAGCTGCACCGATTGATCGTCGATGTACGGATAGAAGATCCCCATCGCGTTCGACCCGCCGCCGACGCAGGCGATCACCGCGTCGGGCTGCCGGCCCGCGAGTTCGGGCATCTGCACCTTGCACTCGTCGCCGATCACGCGCTGGAAGTCGCGCACCATCATCGGGTACGGATGCGGGCCCGCGACCGTGCCGATGATGTAGAACGTGCTCTCGATGTTCGTGACCCAGTCGCGCATCGCTTCGTTCAGCGCGTCCTTCAGCGTGCGCGAGCCCGACTCGACCGGCACGACCGTCGCGCCGAGCAGCTTCATCCGGTAGACGTTCGCGGCCTGCCGGCGCACGTCCTCGGCGCCCATGTAGACGATGCACTCCATCCCGAAACGCGCGCAGATCGTCGCGGTTGCGACGCCGTGCTGGCCCGCGCCGGTTTCGGCGATCACGCGCTTCTTGCCCATGCGCTTCGCGAGCAGCGCCTGGCCGATCACGTTGTTGATCTTGTGCGCGCCGGTGTGGTTCAGGTCTTCGCGCTTCAGGTAGAGCTGCGCGCCGCCGAGCATCTCGCTCCAGCGCTGCGCGTGGTAGATCGGCGACGGACGGCCGACGAAATACTTCAGTTCGCGCTCGTATTCGGCGACGAAGCCGGGATCGTTCCGGAATTTTTCATACGCGTCGCGCAGTTCGTCCAGCGCGTGAATCAGCGTCTCGGCGACGAACACGCCGCCATACGGGCCGAAGTGGCCGCGATCGTCAGGAAGGTTGTACATGATGTCTCTCTCGATCGGTCGGGGCGTCCCGCTTTCGGGGCCACACCGCTTGCATCACCGGGCGTCCGCTTCGCGCACCGCGCGTACGAACGCCGCCATTCGGGCGTGATCCTTCACGCCCTTTGCGCCCGCTACTTCGATGCCACTCGAGACATCGACAGCAAACGGACGCAGCTGGCGGATCGCATCACCGACGTTTTGCGCGCTCAAGCCACCACTCAAAACGGCCCGATGCGCGAGCTCTGCGGGAATAAGAGACCAATCGAAGACCTTGCCGCTACCGCCGTAATCCGGCACCAGGGTGTCGAACAGGAGGCCGCGCGCTTTCGAATAATGAAGAGCCGATTCTACCAAATCGGACGGCTGCGTCGAGGGGCCGACGCGCACCGCGCGCAACCACGGCAGCCGTGCCGCGCGGCCGAGCGCGTCGCACTGCTCCGGCGTCTCGTCGCCGTGGAACTGCAGCATCGTCAGCGGCACGTCGCGCACGACGGCCTCGATCTCGGCTTCGGTCGCGTTCACGAACAGCCCGACCACCGACACGAACGGCGGCGCGAGGCTCGCCAGCTCGGCCGCCTGCGCGAGGGTCACCGCGCGCGGGCTTTTCGGGTAGAACACGAGGCCGATCGCATCGGCGCCGAGCGCCGCCGCGTGCAGCACGTCCTCGGGGCGCGACAGCCCGCACAGCTTGATGCGCGTGCGCGGCGCCAGGCCGGCGGCGGAAGGCGGGGAAGACACGGCTTGATCCGTCATGATTGAGGGTCCAGATCGGCCCAGACGCTGCTCCACGGCACGCTGCCGAGCTGCGCGGGCGGGACGGCGAATTCCGCCGGGTAGCCGACGTGGGCCAGATACAGCCCGTCGGCCATGAACGTGGGCGCCGCCAGGTTGCGATCGCGCCCGGCCAGCACGTCGGCGAGCCAGTCGACCGGATAGCGGCCGCGCCCGACCGCGACGAGGCAGCCCATCAGGTTGCGCACCATGTGATGCAGGAACGCGTTCGCGCGGAAGCGGAAATGGATGAAATGCCCCGCGCGCCGCACGTCGATCTGATACAGGTGTTTGACCGGCGTCTTCGACTGGCATTCCGACGACCGGAACGACGAAAAATCGTGCTCGCCGATCAGGTGCGCAGCGGCGGCGCGCATCGCGTCGTCGTCGAGCGGCGTGTGGATCCAGCCCGCACGCCCGGCCAGCATCGGCGAGCGCACGGGATGCACGTACAGCGCGTAGTAATAGGTGCGCTCGAACGCCGAGAAACGCGCGTGGAACGTGTCCGGCATCGGCTTCGCCCATTGCACCGAGATGGTCGGCGGCAGGAACGCGTTGGTGCCGCGCACCCACGAGAACACCTCGCGTTCGAGCCCGGTGTCGAAGTGCACGACCTGCCCGAGCCCGTGCACGCCGGTGTCGGTCCGGCCAGCGACCGTCGTATGCAGCGGCACCCGCGCGAACTCGGCCAGCGCGTGCTCGAGCCGGTCCTGCACGGTCTTGCCGTGCGGCTGCGCCTGCCAGCCGCAGAACGCCGCGCCGTCGTACTGGATGCCCAGTGCGATCCGCATCACGCCTCGTCCGCCAGTTTCGCGAGCAACGCGCGCGCATCGTCGCGCGTCGCGGTGTCGTTCGCGTCGATCACTTCCTGCAGCAGCGTCCGCGCGCCGGACAGGTCGCCCAGTTCGACGTACTCCGACGCGAGATCGAGCTTGTTGCGCGCGATGCGCGCGAGCTCGTCCGCGGTCAGCGCGGGCAGCGCGGCGCCCGGCGCGGACGGGAGGTCGAGATCGAAATCGAGCTTCAGCGCGCCGAACTGCGCGCCGCCGAGCGGCGGCAGCGACGGCAGCGGAGGCGGGCTGCCCGCGTGGCCGGCGGGCGTTGCCGCGTCCGGATCCCAATCGTACTCGTCGTCCTGGTCGGCCGGATGTTCCGGGGTCGGATGGCTCACGCCAATCGGCGGATGCGATTCGACTTGACCGTTAGTTGCGATTTCATCGATATCCGACTGCCCTGCCCGCGCGGACAGCTCGTCCGGCGTCAGCGGTACGTCATCCGACGTTCGCGGCGGCAACGGCATGTCGAGGCTGTTCAGCGCGCTGATCGCGTTCTGCATCAGCGTCGCGTGCTGCGCGTCGGCCGCCGAAGGCGCGGCAGGCATGTCGGCCGACTTGGCAGCGGCCGTTTCGGCCGGTTCTGCGCCGTGCGCAGCCTGAGCCGGCGCCACCTCGTTCACCGGCGCCACGGCCGCTTGCGCGGGCGGCAATCCGAGCTGCTCATCATGCGGCTTCGTGGCCTCCGGCGCCGACGGTGCCTCGGCGACAGCCGGCTCGACCGTTTCAGCCGCGGCGGCAGTCGCCGCGGCAAGATACTGATCCGACGCCGCGTCGCGCGCGACCGGCATCTCGGGCAGGATCGGCAACTCGCGGTCGAGCGACGGCGCCGCTTCGGCCTCCGGGGCCGCGGCAGTACCGGCTGCAGCGGCCGCCGCACCCGCATCGCCCGTCTCGCGCCCCTTCCTGCGCTTGCGCCACGCAAAGCCGGCCGCGAGCACGATCACGGCCGCGCCGGCCACGGCGGCCGGACGCCAGTCCATCTGCTCGGTACGGCGCGCCGGCGTCGCGACAGGAGCGGCCGGTCGCACAGGCGCCGATGCCGATGCCGATTGCGCCGCGCAATCGG
>NZ_JAAGPK010000250.1:0-7774 GCF_017104685.1 Burkholderia sp. Tr-20355
AGCGGCGCTGGCCGGCGTCGCACGCGGCGATCGTCGCGCATCTGCAGGCGCTGATCGCCGCGCGCCGCTTTGCCGACGCGCAGACGCTCGCGCGGGCGCAGGCGAAGGCCGATCCCGAGCAGCCCGACTGGTGGGACTATCTCGCGAAGGCGAGCGACGGCAAGGGGGACGTGCTCGCGCGGCGCCGCGCGCTCGCGGAGAAACTGGCGCTCGACGGCGCGTGGCCGTCGGCGATCCGGCAGTTGAAGGAAGCGCGCGACGCGAAGGACGTGTCGTTTTACGAGCAGTCGATCATCGGCGCGCGGTTGCTGGAGTTCGAGGCGCGCTACAAGGAAGAGCGCGAGGACGAGAAGAACGGCCGCGGATAGCGGCCGTCGCGCGGCTTGCGTGGGCGAGGCGGCGGTGCGTCAGTTGCCGCTGCCGGCCGCCTGTCCTGCGTCATGGGCGGGGCTCGCGACATAGCCGAACCGGGCGGGCACGTCCGCGCAGGCGATGCTGCCGAGCGGCAGCGTGCGGCCGTCGCGCCAGCGCAGCACGGGCGGTTCCGCATCGAAATCCGCGTGATCGGCGAACAGCCCGAGGTCGTGATCGTGCAGCGCCGCGATGCGCCGCGTGCCGCCGTCGCGAAACAGCACGCCGCCCGCATCGTCGAGCCACGCTTCGTCCGGCTCGAACGGCGCACCCGTCTGGTCGGCGAGCACGAGTTGTCCGTCGCGCTCGGCGAGCCGGACGACCCACGGCGTATAGGCGAGCTCGACGTAGACGCGCTGCGGGCCGTTCTGGAAGAACCACCGGCCCTGCGCGTCGCATTCGTAGTTGCGGCCGATGAATGCGTTTAGCGCCGCATGCCGGATCGGCGAGCCGAGCTCGCCGGCCGCCTGGGCCGCGTCGTCGCGCAGCCGCCATTCGCCGCGCCGGTCGAGCAGCAGCCAGCCGGTACAGTGCGGCACGTTGGGCCATTTGGCGAGCGCCTGCCGGACGATGTCATCCATGGTCGACGAATTTCGCGCAATAGCCGAACACCCGCGCCGACAGCCAGTCGAGGCGGCCGGGGAACGGCCCGGTCATGAAGCCCGCGTGCCCGCCGTCCGCCGGCTGGTCGAGCTCGACGGCCGGCGACACGTCGGCCGGGCCGGGCAGCGCCGATTCCGGCAGGAACGGATCGTTGCGGGCGTTGAGGATCAGCGTCGGCACGTCGATCGCGGGGAGCAGCGGCCGTGTGGTCGCCTTCGTCCAGTAATCGTCGGCGTCCGCGAAGCCGTGCAGCGGCGCGGTCACGACCTCGTCGAAGTCGCGCATCGTCACGGCCTGCAGCATCGCTTCGCGGTCGAACAGCCCCGGGTACTGGTCGAGCTTCGCCAGCGCCTTGCGCTTGAGCGTCTTCAGGAAGCTGCGCGTGTAGACCATCGCGAACCCCTGCGACAGCGCGCGGCCGCCGGCGTGCACGTCGATCGGCGTCGAGATCGCGGCGGCGGCGCGCAGGATCGACGTGTCGCTGCGATGCTCGCCGAGCCAGCGCAGCAGCACGTTGCCGCCGAGCGACACGCCGGCGGCGACCAGCGGCCCGCGATGCTGCGCGGCGAGCCGGCGCAGGATCCAGTCGACTTCGGCGCTGTCCGCGAGATGGTAGAAGCGCGGCTGGCGGTTGAGCTCGCCGCTGCAGCTGCGGAAGTGCGGCACGACGGCGTGCCAGCCCTTCGCGCGCGCGGCGGCCATCATCGCGAGCGCGTAGTGCGAGCCGGAACTGCCTTCGAGGCCGTGGAACAGTACGAACAGCGGCGCGTCGGGCGCGGGCGCCGCGCTGTCGAGATGGGCGACCCAGTCGAGATCGATGAAGTCGTGGTCGGGGGTTTCCCATCGCTCTCGTCGGTAGGCGACGACCGCACGCCGCGCGAACAGCGCGGGCACGATGGTTTGCGCATGGCTGTTCGGCAGCCAGCGCGGTGCGCGATAGCGCAGTGTGTCGTTGTCCGGAGCCGGAGCCCCGGTCAGCGGCGAGGTGGGCGGAGAAGCCGTACTCATGATCGCCCCGCGTATGCGTTGCTTCGTCTTTTCGTCAGTGCAGCGGACCCTGACCGTGACGGATCTTGGCGGCGAACTGCCCGGCCGCCTGTTCGGGAATCGGGCTCGCGTGGATGTGCGCGATGCGCCATTCGCCGCGTTCGTGAATCATCACGTACGTCGCGAAAACCATGTCGGGTTCGGCCGTCAGGTCGGCCTGCTGATGCGCTTCGGCGATCGTATAGACGACCGTGCCGAGGCTGTCGTACACGCGGATGTCGAGCGGCTCGATCGTCACGGGGCGCGTGGCGAGCCGGTTCGCGAGCCCGCTGCGGATCTGGTCGAGGCCGTGCAGATGCTCGCCGTCCGCCCATACGCAGCTGGCGAAATCCTCGTCGATCCACAACGCCAGCAGCGCGTCGAGATTGGCATCGGCGACGGCCTGGTAGTAGGCGTTGAGCGTATCGGCAGCGGCTTCGAAAAGGCGGGCAAAACGTGGCATCGGGGTTATCTCTCGCGCGCGTCGCGCGCCGTATTCAGCACGGCGGCCCGGATGGAGCCGCCGTACACCGGTGAATCGGATTGCCCGGCGCGCCGTGCGACGCTGCCGGTCAGGGTCAGCGCTGCCCGACGAGCATGCCGCGCAAATCGCCGAATACCTGCTCGGGACCGAGTTCGCGCAGGCACTTCAGGTGGCCGAGCGGGCACTCGCGTTCGAAGCAGGGACTGCATTCGAGATGCAGCCATTGTACCTTCGCCAGGTCCGACAGCGGAGGGGTGTGGCGCGGATCGGTCGATCCGTACAGCGCGACGAGCGGCCGGCGCAGCGCGGCCGCGACGTGCATCAGCCCCGAATCGTTGGTGACGACCGCGTTCGCGCGCGCGATCAGCGCGCACGCCTCCGACAGCGACGTCTGCCCGCACAGGTTGCGCACGTTCGGCGCGTGGTCGGCGATCGCCTGCGCGGCGGCCGCGTCCTTCTGCGAGCCGAGCGCGACGATCTGCGTATACGGGAACGACTGGTGGACGATCGTCGCGAGCGTCGCGAAGTGCTCGGGCGGCCAGCGCTTGGCCGGGCCGTATTCGGCGCCCGGGCAGAACACGACGAGCGGCTTGCGCGTATCGAGATTGAAACGCGCGGACACGCGCGCCGTCTCGTTCAGGTCCGCGTCGAGGCGCGGCGCGGGCAGCGTCTTCATCGACTCGGGCAGCTTCGCGCCCGGCGCGTACGCGAGCGCCGCGTAGTGGGTCGTCATCGGCGGGCGTTCGCCCGACTTGGCCGGATTCGCGTGCCGCACGTTCAGCAGCCCGTAGCGGTGCTCGCCCGTGTAGCCGATCCGCAGCGGAATGTTCGCGAGCCACGGGATCACCGCGGACTTCAGCGAATTCGGCAGCACGTACGCCGCGTCGTAGCCGACGTCGCGCAGGTCGCTCGCGAGCTGCCAGCGGCGCAGCAGCTGCAGCTTGCCGTGGGCGAGATCGGTCGCGTAGACATCGTGGATCTCGGGCATCCGCTCGAGCACGGGCGCGACCCATGAGGGTGCGACCGCATCGATCGCGATGCGGGGATGGAGTTTCTTCAGCAGCGCAAAAAGCGGCTGCGCCATCAATGCGTCACCGATCCAGTTCGGTGCGATAACCAGCGCTCGACGCATCAGGTGGACTTCCGATGTCGTAATGAAGCACGGCGCGCGTCGCGCCGCGTTCGGGTTGCCAGAATGGGGAAGGGCGGCGCGCCGGCTGTCCGGCTGCGCCGCCTTGCGGTCGGCGGGCCCGCGGGCCCGGCCGGCCGGGCTCAGTGGCCCTTGACGACTTCGCCGTCGCGCAGCTTGTAGCGCGTGCCGCAGTACGGGCAGCGCGCCTCGCCGTGCGACACGTCGATGAAGACGCGCGGGTGCGCGCTCCAGCGTGCCATCGCCGGGTTCGGGCAGTAGGCGGGAAGATCCTTGGCCGTCAGCTCGACCAGCGGCATTTCCTTGATTTCACTCATGAGACTTTCTCTTATCACTCTTGTGTGGGGCGGTCGGTGGCGCGGCGCGCTCAGACCTTCGTCAGCCAGTGCGCGTACTTCGCGTTCTTGCCCGACACGATATCGAAAAACGCCGACTGGAGCTTTTCCGTGACGGGGCCGCGCGCGCCGCTGCCGATCGTGCGGTTATCGAGTTCGCGGATCGGCGTGACTTCGGCGGCCGTGCCGGTGAAGAACGCTTCGTCGGCCGTGTAGACCTCGTCGCGCGTGATGCGCTTCTCGATGACCTCGATGCCGGCGTCGCGCGCGAGCGTGATGATCGTGTCGCGCGTGATGCCGTCGAGGCACGATGCCAGGTCGGGCGTGTACAGCTTGCCGTTGTTCACGAGGAAGAAGTTCTCGCCCGAGCCTTCCGACACGTAGCCGTCGACGTCGAGCAGCAGCGCTTCGTCGTAGCCGTCGGCCGTCGCTTCCTGGTTCGCCAGGATCGAGTTCACGTACCAGCCCGACGCCTTCGCGCGGACCATCGACACGTTCACGTGGTGGCGCGTGAACGACGACGTCTTCACGCGGATGCCCTTCGCGAGGCCGTCCTCGCCGAGGTACGCGCCCCACGGCCACGCGGCGATCGCGACGTGGATCGTGTTGCCCTTCGCGGCCACGCCGAGCTTTTCCGAGCCGACCCAGATGATCGGGCGCAGGTAGCACGACTCGAGCTTGTTCTCGCGCACGACCGCGAGCTGCGCGGCTTCGAGCGTTTCCCGGTCGAACGGCACGTCCATCTGGAAGATCTTCGCCGAATTCAGCAGACGTTTCGTGTGCTCGGGCAGGCGGAAGATCGCGGTGCTGCCGTCGGCCGTCTTGTACGCGCGCACGCCCTCGAAGACACCCATGCCGTAGTGCAGCGTATGGGTCAGGACGTGGATCTTGGCGTCGCGCCAGTCGATCAGCTTGCCGTCCATCCAGATCTTGCCGTCGCGGTCGGCCATTGACATAGATTTCTCCTGGGATGCGGTTGTATGCAGCGTTGAGCCGGAAAGGCGCATATTTTAGCGTCATTTGAAGGCGATCCGGTCGGTCGGCGCGGGGCCGGCGCTATAATCGGCCGGTACCGATTCCAATAATGACGGGATGCATCGGCAGGAGGCGCCGGCGTTCCGACGAACCGCCCGCTGCGGCCCGTTTTCCCATGCTCGCTCGATTGTCCGCCACCGACCGCTTCGCGCTGATCCAGGGCGCGCGCGACTATTCCCCGACACTGATGGCGATCCTGTCCTGGGGCCTCGTCACCGGCATCGCGATGAGCAAGTCGGTCATGACGCTCGGGCAGGCGAGCGCGATGTCGCTGCTGGTCTACGCGGGCTCGTCGCAGCTCGCGGTGCTGCCGCTCCTCGCGGCGAAGCTGCCGATCTGGACCGTGCTGCTCACGGCCGCGATGGTCAACACGCGCTTCGTGATCTTCAGCGCCGGGCTGGCGCCCCATTTTTCCTACCTGCCGCTGTGGCGGCGTCTCGCGATCGGCTATTTCAACGGCGACGTGATCTACCTGCTGTTCCAGAAACAGGGCTTCGCCTACGGCCACGTGCCGGGCAAGGAAGCGTATTTCTGGGGGATGGCGCTCGCGAGCTGGGTGTCGTGGCAGGTGTCGTCGCTCGCCGGCATCCTGCTCGCGAGCTTCTTTCCCGCGAGCTGGGGGCTGGAGCTGGCCGGCACGCTCGCGCTGATCCCGATCATGGTGTCGGCGGTCGCGAACCGCTCGACGCTCGCGGCCGTCGCGGTCGCGGGCATCGTGTCGCTGGTCGCGTTCGACCTGCCGTACCGGCTCGCGCTGCCGCTCGCGGTGCTCGCCGCGCTGGCGGCCGGCTGCACGGCCGACTTCTTCGTCGAACGGGCCGACTGGCGGCGCATCCGCACCGAAACCGTGCACGAGAAGGAGATCGAATGAGCGCGACGGAGATCTGGATCGTCATCATCGGGATGACGATCGTCACGGCGGTCACGCGCGCGCTGTTCCTGATCGGCGGCGAGCGCACCGTGCTGCCCGAACGCGCGCAGCGCGCGCTGCGCTACGCGCCGGCCGCCGCGCTCGTCGCCGTCGTGCTGCCCGACGTGCTCGAAACGCCGGCCGGGCTGTCGTTCGCACTGTCCAACCATCCGTTCTACGCGGCGCTCGCCGGCCTCGGCTGGTTTTTGTGGCGCCGCAGCATGCTCGGCACGATCGTGGTCGGCATGGTCGTGTTCACCGTGCTGCGCCTGATCTTCTGATGAATCGTCGTTCCGGCCTGCCGGGCACGGGCCGCCCGCGGGCGGCCATTGCTGCGCCGCGGCAATGTGCCGGTTTGCGCGCGCGATCCCAAATAGGCGGAATTCGCCGCCCGCGGGTCAGTCTGCCGGGTGGATCGGCTAGAATGCCCGTTCGAGATTTTTTACCCGTGCGCGTCATGCGAACCGCCAGCCACGGCCGCATCCGGCGCCCTTTCGCGGCAGCCCGCGCACGTCCAGCGTGAACCCCCTTTCCCCATCCACTACTTCAATCTGTTCAACATGAGCCAAGTCAAGCGTCTTACCGACCTGATCGCCGCCGGCCAGCTCGCCGGCAAGCGGGTGTTCATCCGCGCCGACCTGAACGTCCCGCAGGACGACCAGGGCAACATCACCGAAGACACCCGCGTGCGCGCGTCCGTGCCGGCCATCCAGGCCGCGCTCGACGCCGGCGCGGCCGTGATGGTCACGTCGCACCTCGGCCGTCCGACCGAAGGCGAATTCAAGCCGGAAGACTCGCTCGCGCCGGTCGCGAAGCGCCTCGCCGAGCTGCTCGGCCGCGACGTGCCGCTGGTGTCGAACTGGGTCGAGAACGGCGTGAACGTCGCGCCGGGCCAGGTCGTGCTGCTCGAGAACTGCCGTGTCAACAAGGGCGAGAAGAAGAATTCGGACGAGCTCGCCCAGAAGATGGCGAAGCTCTGCGACGTGTACGTGAACGACGCGTTCGGCACCGCGCACCGCGCGGAGGCGACCACGCACGGGATCGCGAAGTACGCGCCGGTCGCGTGCGCGGGCCCGCTGCTGGCCGCCGAGCTCGACGCGCTCGGCAAGGCGCTCGGCAACCCGGCCCGCCCGCTGGTGGCGATCGTCGCCGGCTCGAAGGTATCGACCAAGCTCACCATCCTGAAGTCGCTGGCCGGCAAGGTCGACCAGCTGATCGTCGGCGGCGGCATCGCGAATACGTTCATGCTCGCGGCCGGCCTGTCGATCGGCAAGTCGCTCGCGGAAGCCGATCTCGTCGCCGAGGCGAAGGCGATCATCGACGAGGCGCGCGAGCGCGGCGCGTCGGTGCCGATCCCGACCGACGTCGTCACCGCGAAGGAATTCTCGCCGACGGCCGCGGCCACGGTGAAGCAGGTCGCCGACATCGAAGCGGACGACATGATCCTCGACATCGGCCCCGATACGGCCAAGGCGCTCGCGAGCCAGCTCGAGAAGGCCGGCACGATCGTGTGGAACGGTCCGGTCGGCGTGTTCGAGTTCGACCAGTTCGGCAACGGCACCAAGACGCTCGCCGAAGCGATCGCCAAATCGTCCGCGTTCTCGATCGCGGGCGGCGGCGACACGCTCGCGGCCATCGCGAAGTACGGCATCCACGACCAGGTCAGCTACATCTCGACGGGCGGCGGCGCCTTCCTCGAGTTCCTCGAGGGGAAGAAGCTGCCGGCGGTGGAAGTGCTCGAAACGCGGGCGGCCTGAGCGTGGCGGCGCGCGCAGGGGTGACGAAGGCCGCGCGCTCCGCGAAAGCGGAGGCGCCGGCCG
>NZ_JAAGPK010000251.1:0-7750 GCF_017104685.1 Burkholderia sp. Tr-20355
TTCCTCCGGACTGCTTTGTCTGTTCAAATCGTACGAGTCGTGGGGCACGTTGCCGGGCACGATCGTGCCCGGCAACGGTTTGCATCAGTTCTCTTCTTCGAGCCAGCAGGTGTCGTGCTGCGCGAGCATCGCGCTCGACGCAGCCGGCCCCCACGTACCCGCCGCGTACGGCTTCGGCGGCTTCAGGGAGCGCGCCCATTCGTTCAGGATAGGCTCGACCCAGCGCCATGCGGCCTCCTGTTCGTCGCGCCGCACGAACAGGGCGAGCCGGCCGTTGATCACGTCGAGCAGCAGGCGCTGGTACGCCTCCATCTGCCCTTCCTTGAAGAACTGGTCGAACGCGAGGTCGAGGTGCACGCTCGCGAGGTTCATCCCTTCGCCGGGCTGCTTCGCGAGGCAGTACAGGCGGATCGTCTCGTTCGGCTGCAGCCGGATCACGAGGCGGTTCGAGCCGGGACGCAGCGCGGTCGGGCCCAGCGCCGAGTGCGGCACCGGGCGGAAGTTGACGACGATCTCCGCGACGCGGTCGGCCAGACGCTTGCCGGTGCGCAGGAAGAACGGCACGCCGGCCCAGCGCCAGTTCTCGATCTCGACCTTCAGCGCGACGAAGGTTTCGGTCTGGCTGTCGGGCTTCACGCCCGGCTCGGTCGCGTAGGCCGGCACCTGCGCGCCCTTGATCACGCCCGCATGATACTGGCCGCGCACGGCCACCTTGCCGATGTCGCGCGGATCGACCGGCTTGAGCGCGCGCAGCACGCGCAGCTTCTCGTCGCGCACCGAGTCGGAATCCATCGAATGCGGCGGCTCCATCGCGACGATCGACAGCAGTTGCAGCAGGTGGTTCTGCACCATGTCGCGCAGCGCGCCGGTATTGTCGTAGAAATCGCCGCGCGCCTCGACGCCGAGCTCCTCGGCGATCGTGATCTGGATGCTCTCGACCCATTCGCGGCGCCACAGCGGCTCGAACAGCGCATTGCCGAAACGCAGCGCGAGCAGGTTCTGCACCGGCTCCTTGCCGAGGTAGTGGTCGATCCGGTAGATCTGGCCTTCCGCGAAGATCTCGCCGACCGCGTCGTTGATCGCGTTCGACGATTTCAGGTCGTAGCCGAGCGGTTTCTCGAGCACGATGCGTGCGCCTTCGTTCAGGCCGACCGACGCGAGCGCCTTGCAGATCGGCACGAACAGCGACGGGCCCGTCGCGAGATAGAACACGCGGATGCCCGGCAGCGACGAGATCGCGTCGCGCAGCACGACGTAGTCTTCCGCGCGGCCGAGGTCGAGCTTCACGTATTCGATGCGGTCGAGGAAGGACTTCCATGCGGCTTCGTCGAGCGCGTTGCCGGCGGCCTTTGCCGCATGCGGCTTCACGTGCGTATCGACCCATTCGAGATAGGCCGCCCGATCCGATTCGTGTCGCGCCACGGCCACGATCCGGCCGCTCTCCGCGAGCATGTTCGCGCGGTGCGCTTCGAACAGCGCGGGCAGGATCTTGCGCATCGACAGATCGCCGGTGCCGCCGAAAAGGACGAAGGTAAAGCTGGAATCGGTATGCATGTGTCTCCGCCGTGTTGGGGGTGCTGGGAAGCGATCCGTAGTGCGATAAAAATATTTTTGACACTGAATTGTAGTTTAACTACAATCCGCCGCAAGGGGTAGCACCTGGGTGAAGAAAAAAAGATGTGCGGTCGATGAACTGCGCGAGCTTCGCCTTCGGGAGCGCCTTGTGCCGAATGTTATCGGACATTGGCGGCGCGCATCGTCCGCGCGTCGTCGGCCCCGGGCTCGCGTCGCATCATCGCGGCGGGCCAGAAACACAAAGAGGAGACACGCCGTTGAATCTCGATTCACGCTTTCTGTAAGAGCCCGGCCGGTCATCGGCCCGTACGCTGCATGCGTCCCGCGGCTCGATTTCCCCGTCGTTTATCAAGAAGCCGGCTCCCGGTCAGGGAACCTCACGAGTTGATTCAGTCTGGAGGAGATAAGTAATGAAAGTTCGCTCGATCATGGGCGCGCTCTGCGCCGCGGGTCTGATGGCTGGCGCCGTGGCGGCGCAGGCAGCCGAGAATGTAACCGTGCTGCACTGGTGGACCTCGGGCGGCGAGTCGAAGGCCGTCGGCGTGCTGAAGGACGACTTGCAGAAGCAGGGCTACGTGTGGAAGGACTTCGCGGTCGCGGGCGGCGCCGGCGCCGCGGCGATGACCGCGCTGAAGACCAAGGTGATCAGCGGCGACGCACCGTCGGCCGCGCAGATCAAGGGCCCGCTGATCCAGGACTGGGCCGACCAGGGCGTGCTCGTCAACATCGATTCCGCCGCCGGCGACTGGAAGCAGAACCTGCCGCCGGAAATCGACAAGATCATCAAGTACAAGGGCCATACCGTCGCCGCGCCGTTCTCGGTGCACCGCGTGAACTGGCTGTACATCAACAAGGCCGCGCTCGACAAGGTCGGCGCGAAGGTGCCGACCACCTGGCCCGAATTCTTCGCGGTGGCCGACAAGCTGAAGGCCGCGGGCATCCAGCCGGTCGCGATGGGCGGCCAGCCGTGGCAGGACCTGACGCTGTGGGAAGACGTCGTGCTGTCGCAGGGCCCGGCGTTCTACAAGAAGGCGCTGGTCGACCTCGACCAGGCGACGCTGACGTCGCCGCAGATGCTGTCCGTGTTCGACACGGTGCGCAAGATCCAGGGCTACTTCGACACGGGCCGTAACGGCCGCGACTGGAACCTCGCGACCGCGATGGTCATCAACGGCAAGGCCGGCATGCAGTTCATGGGCGACTGGGCGAAGGGCGAGTTCGAGAACGCCGGCAAGAAGGCGGGCAAGGACTACATCTGCGCGGCGGTGCCGGGTACGGCGAACGCGTACACGTTCAACGTCGACTCGTTCGTGTTCTTCCAGCAGAAGGGCGAGAAGAACGCCACGCCGGGCCAGCTCGCGCTCGCGAAGACGATCATGACGCCGGACTTCCAGGAGCAGTTCAGCCTGCTGAAGGGCTCGGTGCCGGTGCGCCTCGGCGTGAAGATGGACAAGTTCGACGACTGCGCGAAGAAGTCGTACGCCGACGAGCAGACCGCGATCAAGTCGGGCGGCTTCGTGCCGTCGCTCGCGCACGGCATGGCGCAAAGCGACGCGACCGCCGGCGCGATCACCGACGTCGTCACGAAGTTCATGAACTCGCAGCAGGATTCGAAGAGCGCGGTCGCCGCGCTCGCGAAGGCCGCGAAGGTCAAGTAACGCGCGACAGGCGCCCGGCCGGAAACGCTTCGTCGGCCGGGCGTTTTTGCAAGTGCAGCAAACGGGCTCGCCCGCGGGCCCGTGCCGTACCGGCGCCGGCCCGGCCTGCGTCGCCCTCGTTCCAGGAGTCGAATCAAGTGGCTGCCCCTCTTAGCGGAAACGGATCCGGCGCTGCCGCCGCGCGGCGTACGTCGCCGATGTCGGCCTTCGCCGATCGCTGGATTCCGAAGCTCGTGCTTGCGCCGAGCGTCGCGATCGCCGTGGTGTTCATCTACGGCTTCATCCTGATTACCGGCTATCTGTCGCTGACCCGCTCGCGGCTGTTGCCGAACTACGAATTCGACGGCTTCGGCCGTTACTCGGACCTGTTCCAGAACGACGTGTGGTGGACCTCCGCCGCGAACCTCGGCTGGTTCGGGATTCCGTTCATCGCGATCTGCGTCGCGCTCGGGCTGTTCCTCGCGATCCTGCTCGACCAGCGCATCCGCAACGAAGGCGCGCTGCGCGCGATCTTCCTGTACCCGATGGCGCTGTCGTTCATCGTCACCGGCACCGCGTGGCAGTGGATCCTGAACCCGGGCCTCGGCCTCGAGAAGGTGATGCACGACTGGGGCTGGACGAGCTTCTCGTTCGGCTGGCTCGACGATCCGGACAAGGCGATCTTCTGCGTGGTGATCGCGGCCGTGTGGCAGTCGACCGGCTTCGTGATGGCGCTATTCCTGGCGGGGCTGCGCGGCGTCGACAGCGAGATCTTCAAGGCCGCGCAGGTGGACGGCGCGACGCTGCCGACCATCTACCGCAAGATCGTGATCCCGAGCATGCGCCCGGTGTTCTTCTCGGTGCTGCTGATCCTCTGCCACATCACGATCAAGACCTTCGACCTCGTCGTCGCGCTGACGGCGGGCGGGCCGGGCACGTCGTCGTCGCTGCCGGCCATGTTCATGTACACGTTTTCGTTCAACCGCGGCCAGCTCGGGCTCGGCGCGGCGTCCTCGGTGATGATGCTCGCGACCGTGGTCGCGGTGCTGGTGCCGCTGATGTATATGGAATCGAGGAGCACCCGCAATGCAGCCTAAGATGACGATCAGCCGGGCAGTGATCTATGCGGCACTGATCCTGTTCGCGCTGTATTTCCTGTTCCCGATCTACGTGATGCTGTCGACGTCGTTCAAGGATCTCGACCAGCTGCGCACCGGCAACCTGCTGACGCCGCCCACCACGTGGACGGTCGACCCGTGGGTGAAGGCGTGGAGCGGCGCGTGCACCGGCGTGCGCTGCGACGGCATGAAGCCGTTCTTCCTGAACTCGCTGCAGATGGTGATTCCGGCCGTGCTGATCTCGTCGCTGATCGGCGCGTTCAACGGCTACGTGCTCACGCACTGGCGCTTTCGCGGCGCGGACGCGTTGTTCACGATGATGCTGGTCGGCTGCTTCATCCCGTTCCAGGTGATCCTGCTGCCGATGGCGCGCCTGCAGGGGATGCTCGGTCTTGCCAACACGATTCCGGGCCTGGTGTTCGTGCACGTCGTGTACGGGATCGCGTTCACGACGATGTTCTTCCGCAACTTCTACGTGAGCGTGCCGGCCGAGCTCGTGAAGGCCGCGCGCATCGACGGCGCGGGCTTCTTCACGATCTTCACGAAGATCCTGCTGCCGGTGTCGCTGCCGATCTTCATGGTGTGCCTGATCTGGCAGTTCACGCAGATCTGGAACGACTTCCTGTTCGGGATCGTGTTCTCCGGCGTCGATTCGATGCCGATCACGGTGGCGCTGAACAACCTCGTCAACACGTCGACGGGCGTGAAGGAATACAACGTCGACATGGCCGGCGCGATCATCGCCGCGCTGCCGACGCTGCTCGTCTACATCGTCGCCGGCCGCTATTTCGTGCGCGGGCTGACGGCAGGCGCGGTGAAGGGGTAAGCGCGGCTTTTTCCGATACGACGAACCGGCCGCGCACGACGCGCGGCGCATCGAAACGAACCCGACGCGGCGCCCGAGGGCGCCGCGCGAGACGAGACAGAGGATTCACAGCATGGCAAGCCTTTCCATCCGTGACGTGTACAAGACCTACCCGAACGGGGTGCCGGTCCTGAAGGGTGTCGACATCGAGATCGAGGACGGTCAGTTCCTGATCCTGGTCGGCGGGTCGGGCTGCGGGAAGTCGACGCTGCTCAACATGATCGCCGGGCTCGAGACCGTTACGAGCGGCGAGATCTGCATCGACGGCAAGGTCGTCAACGACCTGTCGCCGAAGGATCGCGACATCGCGATGGTGTTCCAGTCGTACGCGCTGTATCCGTCGATGACGGTGCGCGAGAACATCTCGTTCGGCCTGAACATCCGCAAGGTGCCGAAGAGCGAGCAGCAGCAGATCGTCGACCGCGTGTCGCAGATGCTGCAGATCCAGCACCTGCTCGACCGCAAGCCGGGCCAGCTGTCGGGCGGCCAGCGCCAGCGCGTCGCGATGGGCCGCGCACTCGCGCGCGATCCGTCGCTGTTCCTGTTCGACGAGCCGCTGTCGAACCTCGACGCGAAGCTGCGCATCGAGATGCGCGCGGAGATCAAGCTGCTGCACCAGCGCCTCGGCACGACGATCGTCTACGTGACGCACGACCAGATCGAGGCGATGACGCTCGGCGACCGGATCGCGGTGATGAAGGACGGCGTGGTCCAGCAGTTCGGCGCGCCGCAGGAGATCTACGATTCGCCGTCGAACCTGTTCGTCGCCGGCTTCATCGGCGCGCCGCCGATGAACTTCATCAACGGCAAGCTGGTCGAGCAGGGCAGCGGGATCGCGCTCGAGATCGACACGGGCCTCGCGCGCAGCGCGCTGAACCTGCCGTTCGATGCGAAGCGGATGAACGGCCACGTCGGCCGCGAGGTGATCCTCGGCCTGCGTCCGGAGCGCATCACCGACGCGCGCAACGCGCACCACGGCGAGGCGTCGACGCTGCAGCCGATCGACGTGCGCGTCGACGTGACCGAGCCGACCGGGCCGGACACGCACGTGTTCGCGCAGGTGAACGGCAAGCGGATCGTGAGCCGCGTGCATCCGGCCGCGAACCCGCAGCCGGGGCAGACGCAGTCGCTGCTGTTCGACGTGTCGAAGGCCGTGCTGTTCGATCCGGCGTCGGAAGAGCGGATCGCGTGACGCGGCGGCAGTGCCGCGCGAAAGGGAAAGGGGCCGTGTCGAACGGCCCCTTTTGTCTGGGCGATGCGGCCGACGCGATCAGTGCGGCAGCCGCACGTCGAACTTGAACGTCGCGAGCCGCGCGACGAGGATGAAGCCGGTCGCGAGCAGCACGCTGTACACCGAGTCGAACTGCAGCCACGCGAGCAGCAGGTAGAACCAGCAGCCGACGAACGCGCAGGTCGCGTACGGCCGCGAATCGCGCAGGATCAGCGGGATGTCGTTGCACAGCACGTCGCGCACGATCCCGCCGACCACACCGGTGATCACGCCCATCATCACCGCGATGAAGCGCGGCATCTCGGCGTCGAGCGCGATCGCCGTGCCCGAGATGCTGAAGATGCCGAGCCCGATCGCGTCGGCGATCAGCAGCAGCCGTTCGGCCGACAGCCGCGACAGCATCCGCAGCACGAACGGCGCGAACAGCGCGAGCACGAAGATCGCGATCACGTAGTCGTCGTGCACGACCCAGTAGAACGGCCGGCGCTCGAGCAGGATGTCGCGCAGCGTGCCGCCGCCGAACGCGGTCGCGAGCGCGACGACGAACGTGCCGACCGAGTCGAGGCGGTTCTTGCGCGCCTCGATGAAGCCCGAAATCGCGAAGGCCAGCGTGGCGATCGCCTCCAGTACCGCGATCGCGAGCGTCAGCCTAGGATGCGGCACGCGGCCCCCGCTCGGCCGGCGCCGCATGCGGCTGCAGCAGCACGAGCACCGCGCCTGCGCCGCCGTCGTTGCCGCGTGCCTCGCAGAACGCGATCACTTCTTCCTTCTGCACGAGCCACGCACGCACCTTGCCCTTCAACACGGGTTCCTTGCCGATCGAGCCGAGCCCCTTGCCGTGGATCACGCGCAGGCAGCGCAGCCCCTTCTTGCCGGCTTCGCGGATGAATTCGGCGAGCGCGTCGCGCGCCTCGTCGCGCCGCATCCCGTGCAGGTCGATCTGCGCCTGCACGATCCACGCGCCGCTTCTCAGCTTGCGCACGACGTCGCGGCTGATGCCGGGGCGGTGGTAATACAGCGAGTCGTCGCTGTCGAGCAGCGTCTCGGGATCGAATTCGTCGGACAGTGTCGCGTTCAGCACGGCTTCCTCGTCGCGCTGCGTCTGCTTCGGCACCGGGTCGGGCGGCGTGCGACCCGACGACGCGCGCGGCGGCGCGTTCAGCGGCCGGATCGCGCCGATTTCGTTGCGGAACAGGTTCGCGTCGGCTTCCGCCTTGCGCTCGGCCTTCGCGGTTTCGACGCGCGCGCGTTCGCGGCGATCGGCTTCGCCTTGCAGCGACTGGCGCAATGCGCCGAGGCCCGCGAGGCCCTGGCCGCGCAGCGC
>NZ_JAAGPK010000252.1:0-243 GCF_017104685.1 Burkholderia sp. Tr-20355
GTGAAGGCAGTGTGTGCGCGTTATAGTATACAGCCAGTGTGCCTGCAAATGGTGCGATATGATTGTAGTCAAGATGAATATTGAACGAGAACAAGAGCAATATCAGAAGATCAAGAACTGAGTAGTCCAGAATGTTAACCAGTAATCGGTACATGCAGACAGTAAACAAGTAATAGACATTTTTATTTTAGAATGTGATGGCGCACGTAGTCTTCAATTTTTTTTTTTTTTTTAATGCTACGC
>NZ_JAAGPK010000253.1:0-7412 GCF_017104685.1 Burkholderia sp. Tr-20355
TTGTTCGCGTACGAAAATCCGGCCGTCGACGCGCTGCTCGCCCAATGGCGCGACGGCCCGTCGCCGGTCGTCGCGCTCGTGCCGGCCGGCCGCCTGTCGCCGGCCGTCGCGCGCTTTTTCGGGGTCGAGTCGTTCGCGGCGGGCGCTCATGCACGCGCCGGCAACCTGGTCGCCCACGGGCTCGCATTCGTCCCGCAGGCCGACTACGATCCGCTGCTGTGGGCGGCCGACCTCAATTTCGTGCGCGGCGAGGATTCGTTCGTCCGCGCGCAATGGGCACGCAAGCCGTTCGTGTGGCACATCTACCCGCAGGCCGACGACGTGCATCTGCCGAAGCTCGACGCCGCGCTCGCGCACCTGTCGGCAGGCCTCGCCGATGCGCCGCGCGCCGCGCTCGAGCGGTTCTGGCATGCATGGAACGGCGCCGGCACGCCCGACTGGGCCGATTTCTGGCAACACCGCGCCGCACTGGACGCCAATGCGGCCCGCTGGGCCGACGCGCTCGCGGCGGTCGGCGATCTCGCCGGAAAGCTGGCGGAATACGCAAAATCTCAGTTAAAATAAGCGGTTATCCGACGGCTGACCAGGCAAGCGCTCGCTTTTGGCGTCCACCGGAACGCACCGCTTGCGCCGTCAGCCGTTGCGCAACGCTCAGGCACCTATTTATTTGATTGGATCAGGACAGTTTTTATGAAGACCGCACAGGAACTCCGCGTAGGCAACGTCGTGCAGATCGGCAGCGACGCATGGGTCATCTCCAAGACGGAATACAACAAGTCGGGCCGTAACGCCGCCGTCGTCAAGATGAAGATGAAGAACCTGCTGACGAACGCAGGCCAGGAATCGGTCTACAAGGCCGACGACAAGTTCGACGTCGTCGTGCTCGACCGCAAGGAAGTGACGTACTCGTACTTCGCCGACCCGATGTACGTGTTCATGGACGCCGACTACAACCAGTTCGAAGTCGAAGCCGAAATGATGGGCGAAGCGCTGAACTACCTCGAAGACGGCATGGCGTGCGAAGTCGTGTTCTACAACGAGAAGGCGATCTCGGTCGAACTGCCGACGATCCTCGTTCGCGAGATCACCTACACGGAGCCGGCAGTCAAGGGCGACACGTCGTCGGGCAAGGTGCTGAAGAACGCCAAGCTCGCAACGGGCTTCGAACTGCAAGTGCCGCTGTTCTGCAATACCGGCGACAAGATCGAAATCGATACGCGTACGAACGAATACCGCAGCCGCGCGTAATCGTCAGCGATACCCGCATCGAACAAAGCGCCCTTCGGGGCGCTTTTTGTTTGTCTGGCGCCAACAGCGGGCACCAGCCAAGGGCATAAGGAACACAAAATCCACCGGTAAAGATATTCAATTTGTATCATCGGTAACTGTTTTATAGCGCCGGAGAAATAATGCGCGTGACGGGTTCGGCGGGGCATAAAATCAGTTTTTAATCTGACATGCGGCTGCGGCCCCGATGGCCGACAGCCCGCCTCTCTTGACTCGACTCGCGTCCACCATGCCACACGCCCTGATTGTCGAAGACGATCCCAACAGTCTCTCCGGCCTCACCGCGCTGCTCGCCGCAGACGGCTTCTCGGTCGACACGGCCACGTCGCTCGCCGAAGCCCGCACGGCGCTGGGCCGCTCGATCCCCGATGTCGTCCTCGTCGACCTGAACCTGCCGGACGGCAGCGGGTTCGACCTGCTCCAGCACCTGCCGCAGCAACAGCCGAACGGCTCGTTGCCCGTCATCGTGCTCACGGGCAACGCGACGGTCGAGAGCGCCATCGAGGGCCTGCGTCACGGCATCTGGGACTACCTGCTGAAGCCGATCAACATTCCGCGCCTGCGCAGCCTGCTCGCGCGGATCCCGCGCCCGTACGAACTGATCGACGAAGTGCAGTCGCTGCGTGCGTCGCTGCGCCGGCTCGGCCGCTTCGGCGCGCTGGTCGGCTGCAGCGATGCAATGCAGCACGTGTACGACATGATCGAGCACAACGCGCGCACCGAAACGGCCGTGCTGTTCTCGGGCGAGGCCGGCACCGGCAAGAAGCTGGCCGCGCGCACGCTGCACGACCTGAGCCGGCGCCGCAAGGGGCCGTTCGTGTCGTTCGACTGCCGGACGATCGCGCAGGCCGGCCGCCATGGCGCGTCGCTCGACAGCGTGCTGTTCGGCCATGAGCGCGGCGCGTTCGACGGCGCCGAGCGCCGCGAATCGGGCCTGTTCGAACAGGCCGGCGGCGGCACGCTGTTCCTCGACGAGATCACCGCGCTGCCGCTCGTGCTGCAGGAAGCGCTGCTGCATGCGCTCGATTCGCAGAACTTCATGCGGATCGGCGGCACGAGCTCGATCACGAGCGATTTCCGGCTGATCGCGACCACGCGCCGCCCGGCACGCGAAGCGGTCGCGAACGGCACGCTGCGCGAGGATCTGTGGTTGCGCCTCGATGCGGCGTCGATCACGATGCCGCCGCTGCGCGAGCGCGACGGCGACGCGCTCGCGATCGCGGACGCGCAGATCGACGAACTGAACCGCGAGGCGCGCGCGACCGGGCGCAGCACGACCGACAAGCGCGCGGCGCCGGGCTTCGTGCGCGAATGCCTGTCCTACGAATGGCCGGGCAACGTGCGCGAACTGCAGGAACGCGTGCGCTTCGCGTACGACGCGTCGGGCGATTTCATCGAGACGCTGCGCGCCGGCGAGCCGAGCTTCTCCTCCGGCGCCGCGCTGAACGGCAGCAGCGTGCAGATCAAGGTCGGCACGCCGCTGTCCGACGTCGAGGACCTGCTGATCCGCGCGACGCTCGACGCGGTCGGCGGCACCCGCCATCGTGCGGCCACGCTGCTCGGCATCAGCCCGAAGACGCTGTACAACAAGCTGCAGCGGATGAAGGTGAACTGAGCGCGCGACCGTGAATACGGGCACTGGCCGGACCTGACCGTTAGTTGCGCAAAAGCCCACCGTACCGACTGCCCGGTTTGCCCCTTGCCGCACCCCATGAAAAAGCCGCGCAATTGCGCGGCTTTTTGTTTCGGCAAGCGAAAGGGCCCGAACCGCGCCCGCTTACGCCAGTGCGCTTTTCAGCAGCGCCTGCGCCTGCAGATACTCGGGCTGCGCGACCAGCTTGTCCCACTTGAGCGCCTTGCCGCGCGCGCGCATCCGCTTGATGCGCCGCATCGACTCGGCCGACGCCCGTGCCTTCAGCTCGTTCAGCACGACCTCGGCCGCCTCCGGCTGGTTGCAGACGAGCACCATGTCGCAACCGGCGGCGAGCGCGGCATCGGCCGCCTGCGTGAGCGTGCCGCCTTCGCGCGCGGCCTCCATCGACAGGTCGTCGCTGAAGATCGCGCCCGTGAAGCCGAGCTTGCCGCGCAGGATGTCCTGCAGCCAGACGCGCGAGAATCCGGCCGGCCGCTTGTCGACCTGCGTATAGATCACGTGCGCGGGAATCACGGCCGACAGCGACAGGCCGAGCCAGTCGTACGGCGCAACGTCCTGCTTGAGGATCGCGTCGAGCGTGCGGTCGTCGGTCGGCAGCGCGACGTGCGAATCGGCTTCCGCGAAACCGTGCCCGGGGAAATGCTTGCCGCAGTTCGCCATGCCGGCGAGCGACAGCCCGTGGTTCAGGCTCTTCGCGAGCAGCGTGACGACGCGCGCGTCGCGATGGAACGCGCGGTCGCCGATCACCTTCGAATGCCCGTAGTCGAGGTCGAGCACGGGCGTGAAGCTCATGTCGATCCCGCACGCACGCAGTTCGGCGGCCAGGATGTAGCCGACGGCGGTCGCCACCTTCGTCGCGAGCAGCACGTCGCGATCCCACAGCTCGCCGAGGCGGCGCATCGCGGGCAGCACCGTGAAGCCGTCGGTGCGGAACCGCTGCACGCGGCCGCCTTCGTGATCGACGGCGATCAGGATGTCTTCGCGCACCGCGCGGATCGAGTCGGTCAGCGCGATCAGCTGCGCGCGGTTCTGGAAGTGCCGCGCGAACAGGATCACGCCGCCGGTATTCGGATGCGCAAGACGCCGCGCATCGTCGCGCGACAGGGCCGTGCCGACGACGTCGAGCATGACCGGGCCGGGAGTCGTTTTCATCGAATCGGGAAGTCCGTCAGGAGGAGGTTCGGGAAACAGGAGCAGGAGCAGGCGCGGCGTCCGTTTCGGCGATCACGAACGACACCGCGTAGTCGCGCTCGTCGCTGACCGTCACGCGCGCCGTGATGCCGCGCGCGGCCAGCCAGTCGGCCAGCTCGCCCGACGCGACCACGTACGGCTCGCCGCTCGGATGGTTGAGCGTCTGCAGTGCGCGCCACGTCATCGGCCAGTGCATGCCGAGCCCGATCGCCTTCGAGAACGCTTCCTTCGCGGAGAAGCGCGTCGCGAGAAACGCGATGCCGCGCGCCTCGGAGCGCGCGCGGCGCGCATGGAACACACGCAGTTCGTCGGGGCCCAGCACCTTCTCGGCAAACCGGCCCCCCGTGCGTTCGAGCACGGCCGCGACGCGGCTTACCTGGGCGATGTCGGTACCGATGCCGTAGATCGCCATGTCAGTACGCGCGCACGCGGCGGTATTTCATCTTCAACGCGCGCCGCCGTGCAGCGCGGCGACGCGGGCGGCGACCATGATCGCCTTCATCTCGCGCACCGCGTTGTCCCAGCCCGCGAAGATCGCATGCGCGACGATCGCGTGACCGATGTTCAGCTCGACGATGCCGTCGATCGCGGCGATCTGCTGCACGTTCGTGTAATGCAGCCCGTGCCCCGCATTGACCTTCAGGCCCAGTTGCGCACCGGCCTGCACGCCCGCGACGATGCGTTCGTACTCGCGCTGCTGCTCGGCTTCGTCGTGCGCTTCGGCGTAGCGGCCCGTGTGCAGTTCGATCACCGGCGCGCCCGCTTCGTGCGCGGCGCGGATCTGCGTCTCGTCCGGGTCGATGAACAGCGACACGCGCACGCCGACGTCGGCCAGTTGCTTGCAGGCCGCGCGCACGGCTTCGAAGTGGCCGGCGACATCGAGACCGCCTTCGGTCGTCAGTTCCTCGCGCTTTTCCGGCACGAGGCACGCGTCGTGCGGACGCACTTCGCACGCGATGTCGAGCATCTCGGCCGTCACCGCGCATTCGAGGTTCATGCGCGTCTTCAGCAGCGGGCGCAGCTTGCGCACGTCGGCGTCGACGATGTGGCGGCGATCCTCGCGCAGATGCAGCGTGATCGCGTCCGCACCGGCCTCTTCGGCGGCGAGCGCCGCGCGGATCGGATCGGGATAGGCCGTGCCGCGCGCATTGCGCAGCGTCGCGACGTGGTCGATGTTCACGCCGAGGTCGATGGCGGTGGGCGTTGTCAGGAAGAAGCTCATAGGTTTTGCAGGTCGATCAGGATCTGACGCGTGGCAAGCGGCGTACCGCCGAGATAGGTGTTCAGCAGGAAGCGCATCAGCGTCTTGCTTTGCGCGACCGTCTGGGCTCGATGGTAATCGTCCTGCTCCATGTCGAGCAACGTCTGTCCGGTGATGACCGGCCAGTGCGACGGCACGTCGTCGTCCGCGTTGCGCACGCCGCGTTCGGGATCGAACACGTAGCGGCGATCGGGCTCGACCGCGCGGCGCGCGACCGTGCGGTTCAGCGCCATCGCGTAACCGGTCTCCTTCAACAGCACGCGCTCGAACGAACGCAGCACCTGCACCGCGGGTTCGCCGTGCGCGAGGCGCGTGAGCGTCAGCACATAATGATTGAACAGCGGCGGCTGCGGATCCTCGCGCGCGCAGAATTTCACGAGCAGCTCGTTCGCGTAGAAACCGCACAGCAGCCCGTCGCCGCCGAGCGGCAGCATGCCGCCGACCCACTCGGCCCCCGTCAGCGTGCGCACCTCGGATTTGCCGGACCAGGACAGCAGCAGCGGCTGGAAGGTCTGCAGCACGCCGCGCAGCGCGGAGTGCGGGCGTTTCGCGCCCTTCGCGACGAGCGCAAGCCGGCCGTGATCGCGCGTCAGCACATCGACGATCAGGCTGGTTTCGCGATACGGATAGCTGTGCAGCACGAACGCCGGCTGCTCGGCGACGCGGAAATCGGACGTGCGAGACGTCGCGCGCCGCGCCTTGCGCGGCGGTTCGGGCGGAGCCGGCAGCGGCGCGTCGTTCGCGCCGGCCGTCACCGCGTCTTCAGTCGACGTCAGCGCGTCATTCGTACCCATAGGCGCGCAGTCCGGCCTCGTTGTCGGCCCAGCCGCTCCTCACCTTCACGAAGGTCTCGAGGTACACGGGGCCGTCGAACAGCTTCTCCATGTCCATCCGCGCCTCGGTGCTGATCTGCTTGAGCTTCTCGCCCTTCTTGCCGATCACCATCGCCTTGTGCGAATCGCGTTCGACGAGGATCGTCGCGAAGATGCGCTTCAGCCGCCCTTCCTCCTCGAACTTGTCGATCACGACGGTGCTCGTGTACGGCAGCTCGTCGCCGGTCCAGCGGAACACCTTTTCGCGCAGGATTTCGGCCGCGAGGAAGCGCGAGCTGCGGTCGGTCAGCTCGTCCTCGCCGTAGATCGGGGCGCCTTCCGGCAGGTACGGCTTGATCGTCTCGAGCAGGCGCTTGATGTCTTCCGGCTGCTGCGCCGACAGCGGCACGAGCTCGGCGAATTCGCGCAGCGTGTTCATCTTCTGCACGAACGGATACAGCGTGGCCTTGTCGGCGACACGGTCGATCTTGTTCGTGATCAGCAGCGTCGGCATGCCGGGCGGAATCAGGTCGAGCACCTTCTGGTCGTCGGGCCCGAAGCGACCGGCCTCGATCACGAACAGGATCACGTCGACCGACGTCAGCGTCGACGTGACCGCGCGGTTCAGCGATCGGTTCAGCGCGGTGCTGTGACGGGTCTGGAAACCCGGCGTGTCGACGAACACGAATTGCGCGTCATCGAACGTGTTGATGCCGGTGATGCGATGGCGGGTCGTCTGCGCCTTGCGCGACGTGATGCTGATCTTCTGGCCGACGAGTGCGTTCATCAACGTCGACTTGCCGACGTTCGGGCGGCCCACGATCGCGATCATGCCGCAACGGAAACCGGTAGGAGCGGGAGTGTTCATATCGTTTGGGAGGCAGGTTCGGAAACGGCCGCGCGGCGCGCGGCACGATCGCTGGGCAATTCAGTGGTCGGCATCGGCCACGCGCGCCTGCGCGGCGGCGAGGCTCGCGCCGCCCGGCGGCGTCTCGGCGTCCGGTGCGGCAGCGTCGCGCGCACGCGTGCGCGCAGCGGGGTCGGAACCGGCGGAAGGCTTGTCGGCGGACGATGCGGCCGGATCGGCAGCACGCGGCGCGGCGTCCGCGGGCTTGTCCGCCGCCTTGTCGGGGCGGTCGGCGGGTTTATCGGCCACCTTGTCGGCCGCCGGCTTCGCCGCCCGCTCACCCTTGTCGGCAGCCGTCTC
>NZ_JAAGPK010000254.1:0-242 GCF_017104685.1 Burkholderia sp. Tr-20355
AACAGTACGACACACTGAGCCAATATAGAGTACTTCTCTACGTCAAGTGCAGACACGTGGTGATCAGAACAAGATCGCGGTACAGCACTACTGATATGACGAGTTCGGTCGTCCAGTGCCATTGCCTTTACAAACACACTTCCGACGTGTTGGTTTCCATCATTATGGCACCATATACTGGTTAGTTCATAGATAACATATTCGAGATCTGTTTTTTTTTTTTTTTTTTTTTTAATGATCCC
>NZ_JAAGPK010000255.1:0-7188 GCF_017104685.1 Burkholderia sp. Tr-20355
TCTCGCCGCGGCCGGGAATCACGATCATCCCGTCTTCCGCGTGCACGGCCGGTGCGGCGATCCACAGCGCCGCGGCGAGCACGCACGCACGCCGGACGCGCGTGAGCCGCCCGTTCCTGCCGCGAAGTGCGCTGTCCGTCATCGCCGTGTCCTCGATCCGTTGATCCGAGTTGCATTCTAGGGAGCCGGGCCGTCGCGCAAACGATGAATAGAGGGGGCCTTTGCCGCGTTATTCGCCCGATTGCCGGTTGCGTACGACGCCTACCATCGCTGTCATGGAAAAAAGCCTCTCGGGTCGCCATCCGGCGCGAGGGGCGTGCAGCGCTTCATACGGAGAGACGCACACATGCTGGACAAACTCGATGCGGAATTCGCGTTCGGCCGACAGGCGCTCGACGTGCGCGCCTACCGGCAGGAACTGCTGTCGTCGAACATCGCGAACGCCGACACGCCCGGCTACCAGGCCCGCGACGTCGATTTCGCGTCGACGCTCGCGCGCTCGCTGAAGCAGACGAGCGGCGGCCTGGCGCCGAGCAACGCCGCGCAGTTGCCGATGACGCAGCCGGCCGGCGTGACGAGCGGCATGTCGATGGTGTCGACGGCGGCCGGCCACATGGCCGGCACCGCGAAGCTGATCCCGACCGGCGGCCCGTCGGACGACTACGGCCGCGCGCAATACCGGATGCCGCTGCAGCCGTCGCTCGACGGCAACACGGTCGATCTCGACGTCGAACGCGTGCAGTTCGCGAACAACGCGCTGCACTACGAGACCGGGATGACCGTGATGACCCAGCAGATCAAGGCGATGATCGCCGCGATCTCGACGAACTCGTAAGCGCAACCGTACCCGAGCACACGCACCAGGAGCCACCATGCCTTCGTTGATGAACATCTTCGGCGTCGCCGGTTCGGCGCTGTCCGCGCAATCGCAGCGCTTGAACGTCACCGCGTCGAACCTCGCGAACGCCGACAGCGCCACCGGCCCCGACGGCAAGCCGTACAAGGCCAAGCAGGTCGTGTTCGCGACCGACCCGATCGGCGGCGCGCGCACCGCGTCCGGCCAGGGCGTGGGCGGCGTGCGCGTGACGAAGGTGATGGATGACCCGTCGCCGATGAAGTCGACCTACGACCCGGCGAACCCGGCCGCCGACGCGAACGGCTACGTGCAGATGCCGAACGTCGATCCGGTGCAGGAGATGGTGAACATGATCTCGGCGTCGCGCTCGTACCAGGCCAACGTCGAGACGCTGAACACCGCGAAGACGCTGATGCTCAAGACGCTGACGATCGGCTCGTAAGCCGCTCGCCCGCCGACCTCACAGACCCGACAGAAGGCCAACCAGGATGACTTCCTCCAGCACGACGATCGGCAGCAACGGCACGAACGTGTCGAACCTGCCGACCGACACGATGAACACCAACAACGTGTCGTCGACCAACGGCACGTCGGCGAGCGACCTGCAGGCGACGTTCCTGAAGCTGCTCGTCACGCAGCTGCAGAACCAGGATCCGACGAGCCCGGTCGACAGCTCGCAGATGACGTCGCAGCTCGCGCAGATCAACACGGTGAGCGGCATCGCGCAGCTGAACACGTCGCTGACGTCGCTGTCGACGCAGCTCACGGCCGGCCAGCAGACGCAGGCCGCGCTGCTGATCGGCACGAACGTGCTCGCGCCGGGCAATTCGGTCGCGGTGAAGAGCGGCGCGGCGTCGCCGTTCGGCGTGTCGCTCACGAGCGACGTGTCGAACCTGACGATCACCGTGAAGAACAGCGCGGGCGTCGTCGTCAACACGATCAACGCGGGCAAGCAGTCGGCCGGCACCGTGCCGTTCAACTGGACGCCGACCGACGCGGCCGGCAACGCGCTGCCGGACGGCGCGTACACGGTCAGCGCGCAGTACACGGGCACCGACGGCAAGAACTACGCGCCGACCGTGCTGGCGGCCGCCACGGTGCAGAGCGTGATCAAGCAGGCGGACGGCACCGCGGGGCTGGTGCTGTCGAACGGTACGACGGTCGGGCTCACCCAGGTCGCGTCGATCTTCCCGAACGTCAAGACGTCGTCCACGGCCGGCGACACCACCACCAACTGATCGAGCTTTCACGAAACGGAGATCGAAATGGGTTATCAACAGGGTCTGAGCGGCCTCGCCGGTGCCTCGAACGCACTCGACGTGATCGGCAACAACATCGCGAACGCGAACACGGTCGGCTTCAAGTCGAGCACCGCGCAGTTCGCCGACATGTACGCGAACTCGGTCGCGACGTCGGTCAACACGCAGATCGGCATCGGCACGTCGCTGAATGCCGTGCAGCAGCAGTTCGGCCAGGGCACGATCAATACGACGAACTCGTCGCTCGACGTCGCGATCAACGGCAACGGCTTCTTCCAGATGTCGAACAACGGCGTGACGACGTACTCGCGCGACGGCACGTTCCAGCGCGACAAGAACGGCTTCATCGTCGACTCGCAGGGCCGCAACCTGATGGGCTACGCGGCCAACGCGGGCGGCGTGATCAACACCGCGCAGACCGTGGCGCTGCAGGCGCCGACGACCAACATCGCACCGACCGCGACGACCAAGATCACCGGCCAGTTCAACTTGAACTCGCAGGACAAGACGCCGACCAAGACGCCGTTCGACCCGACCGACAACACGACGTACAACTACTCGACGTCGATCCAGGTGTACGACTCGCTCGGCGGTTCGCAGGCGGTCAACATGTACTTCGTGAAGTCGTCGGCCGGGACGTGGGAAGCGTACGCGGGCGTGCAGGGCGCCGCGACGGCGACCGACCTCGGCACGGTCACGTTCGATACGTCGGGCGCGATCAAGAGCACGACGACGGGCACGCCGCCGACGCCGACCACGTCGCTCGGCCAGTTCCAGTTCACCGTGCCGAACACCGACGGCTCGGCGACGCCGCAAAGCCTCACGCTCGACCTGACCGGCACCACGCAGTACGGCGGCAAGGACGGCGTGAACAACCTCGCGCAGAACGGCTATGCGAGCGGCACGCTGACGACCTACTCGATCGGCGCCGACGGCAAGCTGACCGGCAACTACTCGAACGGCCAGACCGCCGTGCTCGGCCAGATCGCGCTCGCGAACTTCAACAACCCGAACGGGCTGGTGAACCTCGGCGGCAACCAGTATGCGGAAACCTCCGCATCGGGCGTGCCGCAGATCTCCGCGCCGGGCAGCACGAACCACGGCACGCTGCAGGGCAGCGCGCTCGAAAACTCGAACGTCGACCTCACGTCGCAGCTCGTCAACCTGATCACCGCGCAGCGCAACTACCAGGCCAACGCGCAGACGATCAAGACGCAGCAGACCGTCGACCAGACGCTCATCAACCTGTAAGCGCGGATAACCGGCAGCCATGGACCGACTGATCTACACGGCGATGACGGGCGCGTCGCAGTCGCTCGACCAGCAGGCGATCGTCGCGAACAACCTCGCGAACGCGTCGACGACGGGCTTTCGCGCGCAGCTCGCGACGTATCGCGCGGTGCCGATGAATTTCGGCGACGGCAGCAACGTCGACCCGACGACGACGCGCACCTACGTGCTCGCATCGACGCCCGGCGCGGATTACGCACCGGGCCCGATCACGCGCACCGGCAACCCGCTCGACGTCGCCGTGCAAGGCGCCGGCTGGTTGTCGGTGCAGGTGGCCGACGGCAGCGAGGCGTACACGCGCGCCGGCAACCTGCACGTCGACGAGAACGGCCAGCTCGTCAACGCGAGCAACCTGCCGGTGATCGGCAACGGCGGCCCGATCTCGGTGCCGCCGAACGCGGAAGTGACGATCGGCAAGGACGGCACGGTGTCCGCGCTGATGCCGGGCGATCCGCCGACGGCCGTCGCGATCGTCGACCAGATGAAGCTCGTCAATCCCGATCCGGCCACGCTCACGCGCGGCAACGACGGGCTGTTCCGCACCGCCGACGGCAATCCGGCCGACGCCGACCCGAACGTGGTCGTCACGCCGAATTCGCTCGAAGGCAGCAACGTCAACCCGGTGACCGCGATGGTCGCGATGATCGACAACGCGCGCGCGTTCCAGCTTCAGTCGAAGCTGATCCAGACGGCCGACCAGAACGAGCAGTCGGCGAACCAGCTGCTCAACTTCAGCTGAGCGCCCGCGCCAGCCCACGCAGGAGAATCGACAAGTGAACCGTTCGCTCTACATCGCCGCCACCGGCATGAATGCGCAGCAGGCGCAGATGGACGTGATTTCGAACAACCTCGCGAACACCAGCACGAACGGCTTCAAGGCGTCGCGCGCGGTATTCGAGGATCTGCTGTACCAGACCATTCGCCAGCCCGGCGCGAATTCGACGCAGCAGACCGAGCTGCCGTCGGGCCTGCAACTCGGCACCGGCGTGCAGCAGGTCGCGACCGAGCGCCTGTACACGCAGGGCGGCCTCACGCAGACCGGCAACTCGAAGGACGTCGCGATCAACGGCGCGGGCTTCTTCCAGGTGCTGATGCCGGACGGCACCAACGCGTACACGCGCGACGGCTCGTTCCAGACCAACGCGCAGGGCCAGCTCGTCACGTCGAGCGGCTACCAGGTGCTGCCGGCGATCACCGTGCCGCAGAACGCGCAGTCGCTGACGATCGGCAAGGACGGTGTCGTGTCGGTCACGCAGCCGGGCTCGAGCAACGCGGTACAGATCGGCTCGCTGCAGATCGCGACCTTCATCAACCCGACCGGCCTCGAGGCGAAGGGCGAGAACCTGTTCGCGGAAACGACGTCGTCGGGCGCGCCGAACGTGTCGCAGCCGGGGCTGAACGGCGCGGGCGTGCTCAACCAGGGCTACGTCGAGGCGTCGAACGTGAACGTCGTGCAGGAACTCGTCAACATGATCCAGACGCAGCGTGCCTACGAGATCAACAGCAAGGCCGTGACGACGTCCGACCAGATGTTGCAGACCGTCACGCAGATGAAGAGCTAACCGGAAAGTCCCGCCGTCGCCATGAAGCAGGTCCGCCTCCTCCCGTCAGCCCCCGTCCGCGCAGCCTGCGCGGTCGCGGTGGCGGCGCTCGCCGGTTGCGCGCAGATTCCGCGCGATCCGATCATCCAGCAGCCGATGACGGCGCAGCCGCCGATGCCGATGTCGATGCAGGCGCCCGGCTCGATCTACAACCCGGGCTACGCGGGGCGGCCGCTCTTCGAGGACCAGCGGCCGCGCAACGTCGGCGACATCCTGACGATCATGATCGCGGAGAACATCAACGCGACCAAGTCGTCGGGCGCGAACACGAACCGGCAGGGCAACACCGACTTCAACGTGCCGACGGCCGGCTTCCTCGGCGGGCTGTTCGCGAAGGCGAACCTGTCGGCCACCGGCGCCAACAAGTTCGCGGCGACCGGTGGCGCGAGCGCGGCGAACACGTTCAACGGCACGATCACGGTGACCGTCACCAACGTGCTGCCGAACGGCAACCTCGTGGTCAGCGGCGAGAAGCAGATGCTGATCAACCAGGGTAACGAATTCGTGCGCTTCTCGGGCGTCGTCAACCCGAACACGATCTCGGGCGCGAACTCCGTCTACTCGACGCAGGTCGCCGACGCGAAGATCGAATACTCGTCGAAGGGCTACATCAACGAAGCCGAGACGATGGGCTGGCTGCAGCGCTTCTTCCTCAACATCGCGCCGTGGTGATGACGATGCAGACGACCCCGATCCGCCGCCTGTCGGCCCGCGTGCAAGCCGCCGCGCGGCTCGCCGTCGCGTTCGCGGCCGTGGCCGCGGCCTGCGTGTTCGGCGCGGCGCCCGCGCAGGCGGAACGCCTGAAGGACCTCGCGCAGATCCAGGGCGTGCGCGACAACCCGCTGATCGGCTATGGCCTCGTCGTCGGCCTCGACGGCACGGGCGACCAGACGATGCAGACGCCGTTCACGACGCAGACGCTCGCGAACATGCTCGCGAACCTCGGCATCTCGATCAACAACGGTTCGGCGAACGGCGGCCCGTCGTCGCTGAACAACATGCAGCTGAAGAACGTCGCGGCCGTGATGGTGACGGCCACGCTGCCGCCGTTCGCGCGGCCGGGCGAGGCGCTCGACGTGACGGTATCGTCGCTCGGCAACGCGAAGAGCCTGCGCGGCGGCACGCTGCTGCTCACGCCGCTGAAGGGCGCGGACGGGCAGGTGTACGCGCTCGCGCAGGGCAACATGGCGGTCGGCGGCGCGGGCGCCAGCGCGAACGGCAGCCGCGTGCAGGTGAACCAGCTCGCGGCCGGCCGGATCGTCGGCGGCGCGATCGTCGAACGCGCGGTGCCGAACGCGATCGCGCAGATGAACGGCGTGCTGCAGCTGCAGCTGAACGACATGGACTACGGCACCGCGCAGCGGATCGTGTCCGCGGTCAACTCGAGCTTCGGCCCGGGCACCGCGACGGCGCTCGACGGCCGCACGATCCAGCTCGCGGCGCCGGCCGATTCGGCGCAGCAGGTCGCGTTCATGGCGCGGCTGCAGAACCTCGACGTGAGCCCGGACAAGGCCGCGGCGAAGGTGATCCTGAACGCGCGCACCGGCTCGATCGTGATGAACCAGATGGTCACGCTGCAGAGCTGCGCGGTCGCGCACGGCAACCTGTCGGTCGTCGTCAATACGCAGCCGGTCGTGTCGCAGCCGGGGCCGTTCTCGAACGGGCAGACCGTGGTGGCGCAGCAGTCGCAGATCCAGCTGAAGCAGGACAACGGCGCGCTGAAGATGGTGACGGCCGGCGCGAACCTCGCCGACGTCGTGAAGGCGCTGAACACGCTCGGCGCGACGCCGGCGGACCTGATGTCGATCCTGCAGGCGATGAAGGCGGCCGGCGCGTTGCGCGCCGACCTGGAGGTCATCTAAATGGCAGCGAACCTTCCGAACGCGAACGACCTCACGCAGCGCTTCGCGCTCGACGTGCAGGGTTTCGATGCGCTGCGCGCGCAGGCGAGGCAGTCGCCGCAGGCCGGCGCGAAGGCGGTCGCGGGCCAGTTCGACGCGATGTTCACGCAGATGATGCTCAAGAGCATGCGCGACGCGTCGCCGGACGGCGGCCTGTTCGATTCGCATACGTCGAAGATGTACACGTCGATGCTCGACCAGCAGCTCGCGCAGCAGATGTCGACGCGCGGGATGGGCGTCGCCGACGCGCTGATGAAGCAGCTGCTGCGCAACGCCGGCGC